>NZ_MEBQ01000010.1:0-32181 GCF_001722105.1 Salinivibrio sp. SS3
AAAATCTGAAGGCAAAAACGGATTAAAGTATCAAAGCAGATTGACGTAAGACTTTGATGAAGCGTTTTCGCTGATATAGCTCAGTTGGTAGAGCGCACCCTTGGTAAGGGTGAGGTCGGCAGTTCAAATCTGCCTATCAGCACCAGAATTTTCTTGGCGGCCATAGCGTAACGGCACCACCTGAACCCATGCCGAACTCAGAAGTGAAACGTTGCTGCGCCGATGGTAGTGTGGGGTCTCCCCATGTGAGATTAGGTCACTGCCAAGAGCTTTTTCGAAGCCCTCCGCATTCGCGGGGGGCTTTTTTCGTTTCTGTCTTTCTTATCAATCCTGTCTTCTCCTATGCTTAAAACAATGTTGGTCTAAGGGTGATCACTGCTTGAGCTTAATCAGTGACTGGGTTATGTTATTAGATATCTGGACGTCTAAACATCTCTAGGAGGCAGTGATGCCGATTAAAATCCCGGATCAGCTCCCCGCGACCAATATCCTAAGGCGTGAAAACATATTCGTAATGACCGAGACGCGCGCGGTGAGTCAAAACATCCGCCCGCTGAAGGTGCTGCTACTTAACCTGATGCCGAAGAAAATCGAGACAGAAACGCAATTTATGCGTTTGCTCTCTAATAGCCCTTTGCAAGTGGATGTTGAGCTTTTGCGGATAGATAACCGGCCAAGCAAAAATACGCCGACCGAGCATATTGATACCTTCTACCGTCAGTTTGAGGCCGTTCGCGGACGTAATTTCGATGGCCTTATCGTGACAGGCGCGCCACTCGGGTTGGTACAGTTCGAGGATGTGATTTATTGGGAGCATTTACAGGATGTGATGAATTGGGCGCACCAACACGTTACTTCAACCCTCTATATCTGTTGGGCCGCGCAAGCGGGCTTAAAGCTACTTTACGACTTGCCTAAGAAAACTCGTAAGGAGAAGTTATCGGGTGTCTATCAGCACGACATTAATGCTGACTTATGCAAACATCCGCTATTACGCGGCTTTGATGATAGTTTCTTAGCGCCCCACTCGCGCTATGCGGATTTTTCGCCTAACTATCTTGCAGAGCATACGGATCTCGACATCTTAGCAACCTCTAATGAAGCGGGTACCTATCTGGCGGCGACGAAAGATAAGCGCAATGTGTTTGTCACCGGTCACCCTGAGTATGATTCTCATAGCTTGCATCATGAATACCATCGGGATTTAGAAGAAGGGATGGAGCCGGCTGTCCCCCTTAATTATTACCCGGATGACGATCCTTCCCAGCCACCGTATGTGAGTTGGCGCAGCCATGGCCATTTACTGTTTGCCAACTGGCTAAACTATTGTGTTTACCAGCAAACGCCCTTCGACTTGGATAGCTTCTCTGCGTCTAACTTTACCCTGGATGAATAAAAAAGGCGCCTGCGGACGCCTTTTGCTTAGGGAGCTGTGTGGATTTAGGTTTGATGTTTATCCATTTCGTCTTGTGCTGCGTTTGCTTTATCAACCATGCCTGTCATGGTTGAGCCTTGCACTAAAATGGAAAATACCACCACCGCGTAGGTCATGATGAGGATCAGCTCGCGAACATCGATATTTTTTTCCGGCACCACCATGATGCCAGCGGGCACGGCCATCGCCATCGCCAGTGCGAGACCGCCACGTAACCCACCCCAGCTTAATATACGCACCGCCCAAGGGTTATAAGAACGAAAGCGGTTGAAACCGAGATAGCACATTTTCACGCTAATAAAACGGGCGAGAAGCACAATAGGAACCACCGCCGCCATAATGATCCAGTCTTCTTTATGGAAACTGATTTGCAGCAAGCTAACCCCGATGAGGAGAAAGAGTAGGCTGTTAAGAAATTCATCGACTAATTCCCAGAAGTGGTCGAGGTGATCTTCACTTTCTTTGGAAAAGCCAATAAAGCGGGTCCAGTTACCGATCATGATCCCCGATACCACCATTGCCAGCGGGCCAGAGACATGCAGCATATCGGCCAAGACATAGCCAGCGCTGGGGATAGCCAGCGTTAATAGCAATTCCATCGAGTGATCGTTAGTGGCACAAATCAAGCGATGGAAAAGATAGCCCAGCACTAGGCCATATAAAACCCCGCCAACGGCTTCTTGTAAAAACAAGGCAATGGTACCGCCCACCGTCGGGTTGTTGTCGCCAAAGGCTAGGGTAAAAAGGGTCACAAAGATCACGATACCCACACCATCATTGAATAATGACTCTCCCTCAATTTGTGTGGTGATCCGCGTCGGTGCTTGCAGCTTTTTGACGATAGCAAGCACAGCGATGGGGTCGGTGGGCGATATCAGCGCGCCAAATAACAGGCAGTAGAGGAAATCAAAGGGGATGCCAATCAGTTGAAACACGCCCCAGATACCGGTGCCGATTAACAACACAGAGACCAATAGCCCGCCGATCACCAGGGTTGTGATCTCCCACTTTTGGTCGGAGAAAGAGGGAAGCTTGACGCCAATCCCCCCTGCGAAGAGCAAAAAGCCGAGGACGCCTTTGAGCAAAAACGTATCAAAGTGGATATCTGTCAGTATCTGCTCGGCCATGGCTTTTAGTGGAATTGCTTGGTATTGACCGGCGATCACTATCAGCAAAGACAGTAGGAGCGAGCTGGCGGTGATGGCGATCGTGGTTTGTACTCGGCTGATTTTACTATTAATAAAAGCGATAAAGATGGCTGCAGCAGCCATAAAGCTGAGGATTGCGTAGGTTGACATGCCGCTTCCTAGTGCAACGAGGGAATGAAAAAGTGTGTCGAAATATTAATAGAAATCGCTTTCAAAACGAACAGCTGAATTGAAATAGATCAAAATAAATTGTTATTTATAGACGTCTAGATTTCCATTTCCGCTGTGGTAGGATGAAATGACTGCAACGAGGAAGATGATAAGCGTAATAGTATGGACCGACTAACACAGCAACTGCGCGACCGTATTCTAGTGATCGATGGTGGCATGGGCACCATGATCCAAGGTTTGGCACTGAGCGAAGCCGATTATCGTGGCCAACGTTTTAAAGATTGGCACTGTGATGTGAAAGGTAATAATGATCTCTTGGTGCTGACGCAGCCTGATAAGATCGCTTCGCTACATAGTGATTATCTGGCGGCGGGCGCGGACATTATTGAAACCAACACCTTTAACGCCACCCAAATCGCGATGGCTGATTACGACATGCAGGCGCTGAGTGCGGAAATCAACGGCGCGGCAGCCCGGCTTGCGCGTGAGGTTGCTGATTCGTGGACGGTGAAAACGCCGGATAAACCCCGTTTTGTCGCGGGCGTGTTAGGGCCGACGAACCGAACGTGTTCAATCTCTCCAGACGTGAATGACCCGGGCTTTCGCAATGTCAGCTTTGATCAGTTAGTCGACGTGTATGCCGAGTCCACCGAAGCGCTCATTGACGGCGGTGTTGATATCATCATGTTGGAGACCATTTTTGATACCTTGAATGCCAAAGCATGCGCATTTGCGGCTGAAAAGGTCTTTGATGCCCGCGGTTTTCGCTTACCCATTATGATCTCCGGCACCATCACTGATGCATCTGGACGTACCTTATCCGGACAAACCACCGCCGCTTTTTATCACTCGTTGCGTCATGTCGAGCCACTGTCGTTTGGCTTAAACTGCGCACTTGGGCCAGCTGAATTGCGCCAGTATGTCAAAGAGCTGAGCGACATTTGTGAGGGCTTTGTCTCCGTCCACCCCAATGCGGGGTTGCCCAACGCCTTTGGCGAGTATGATCTTTCTCCCGAAGAGATGGCGACACACATTGATGAGTGGGCGGCGTCTGGCTTTATCAACTTGGTCGGGGGGTGCTGTGGCACTACGCCCGAACATATTCAAGCGATTAGCGACGCGGTGAAGCAACATGCGCCACGCTCTCTGCCTGACCACCCTGTGACCTGTCGCTTATCTGGGCTCGAGCCCCTGACCATTAATGCTGATAGCTTGTTCGTCAACGTGGGGGAGCGCACCAATGTCACCGGCTCAGCACGCTTTAAACGCTTAATCGTTGAGGAGCAATATGACGAAGCGCTTGAAGTGGCATTGCAGCAAGTGGAGAACGGCGCCCAAATCATCGATATCAATATGGATGAGGGTATGTTGGATGCCGAAAAGGCCATGGTGCGATTCCTCAACCTTTGCGCGGGGGAGCCGGATATTGCCCGTGTGCCAGTGATGATTGATTCCTCCAAATGGGAGGTGATTGAAGCTGGCCTCAAGTGCATTCAAGGGAAAGGCATCGTCAACTCTATTTCGCTCAAAGAAGGAGAAGAAGCCTTTCTGCACCAAGCACGTTTAGTCCGTCGCTATGGTGCGGCAGTGATCGTGATGGCGTTTGATGAGCAAGGACAGGCTGATACCCAGGCGCGGAAAGTAGAAATCTGTACGCGGGCCTATCACCTTCTGGTCGAGCAAGTTGGCTTTCCACCGGAAGACATTATTTTCGACCCTAATATTTTTGCGGTTGCCACCGGCATTGACGAGCACAATAACTACGCGGTTGATTTCATCAACGCGGTGGCCGACATTAAACAAACCCTGCCGCATGCCATGATCTCGGGCGGCGTCTCAAATGTGTCGTTTTCGTTTCGAGGCAACAATCCCGTCCGTGAGGCTATTCATGCGGTGTTTTTGTATCACTGCATCAAAAATGGCATGGACATGGGGATCGTCAATGCCGGTCAATTGGCGATTTATGATGATTTATCCGAGTCTTTGCGCCTGGCAGTAGAAGATGTGGTGCTCAACAAAGATGATGGCGCCACGGAGCGTTTATTGGACATCGCCGACAGCTATCGCGATAGCGGGGAGAGCGAGGTCGCAGAAACTGCAGAGTGGCGCAGTTGGCCAGTGGAAAAGCGCCTTGAACATGCACTGGTCAAAGGCATTACCGAGTTTATTGTTGAAGATACCGAGTTGGCTCGTGCCGCGGCAAGTAAACCTCTAGAAGTGATTGAAGGCCCGTTGATGGCAGGCATGAACGTGGTCGGGGACTTGTTTGGTGAAGGCAAGATGTTCCTGCCACAAGTGGTGAAGTCGGCACGGGTGATGAAGCAGGCGGTGGCCTACCTTGAGCCCTACATCAATGCTGAAAAGCAGCAAGGACAGACCAATGGCAAGATCTTGCTCGCCACGGTCAAAGGGGATGTGCATGACATTGGCAAAAACATTGTTGGTGTGGTGCTGCAATGTAATAACTTCGAGATTATTGATCTCGGCGTGATGGTACCGACCGATAAAATCCTGTCGGTGGCGCGTGAGGAAAACGTCGATATTATTGGTTTATCGGGTCTGATTACCCCATCGTTAGATGAGATGGTGAACGTGGCGAAAGAGATGGAGCGCCAAGGGTTTGATATTCCTCTACTTATTGGCGGTGCGACCACGTCCAAAGCCCATACCGCGGTGAAAATTGAGCAGCATTACCATGCGCCTGTGGTCTATGTGCCCAACGCGTCACGTGCTGTGGGGGTATGCTCATCGTTATTATCCGATACGCAGCGACCTGACTTTATGGCTCGTTTAACCAAAGACTATGCCGCTGTACGTGAGCAGCACCAGCGTAAAACCCCGC
This sequence comes from Salinivibrio sp. SS3, assembly GCF_001722105.1. NCBI lineage: Bacteria > Pseudomonadati > Pseudomonadota > Gammaproteobacteria > Vibrionales > Vibrionaceae > Salinivibrio > Salinivibrio sp. SS3. Next base: position 5,597 of record NZ_MEBQ01000010.1, read on the forward strand.
GCACGGCACCGGTGTCCCTTGAGCAGGCGCGCGACAATAAGTGGCAAACGGACTGGGCAAACTATGTGCCTCCGCAACCGGTGAAGCCGGGCGTGCATGTTTACGATGATGTCTCGATAGCAACCTTACGTCAGTATATCGACTGGACACCCTTCTTTATGACGTGGTCACTTAGTGGCAAATTCCCGGCGATTTTGGATCACGAACTGGTGGGTGAGGAAGCGCGTCGTTTGTACCAGGACGCCAATGCTTGGCTCGATCGTTTCGAGGCAGAGGGCTTGGTGGCGGCAAAAGGGGTGTGTGGCCTCTTTCCTGCCAATAGCATTGATGATGATATTGAGGTCTATGAGGATGGGTCTCGCCAAGCGACGCTCACCGTACTGAACCACTTGCGGCAGCAAACGAAAAAGCCACGTGGTGCCAACTATTGCTTGTCGGACTTTATTGCGCCAACAAGCAGTGGCCAGCCGGATTGGATTGGCGCATTTGCGGTCACAGGTGGTATTGGCGAATATGCCTTGGCGGAAGAATACAAAGCGAAAGAGGATGATTATAACGCGATCATGATCCAGGCGGTCGCCGATAGACTCGCAGAAGCCTTTGCAGAGTACCTCCATCAGCAAATTCGGATCACCTTGTGGGGCTATGCGCCCGATGAGACGCTCGATAACGACGCGCTGATCCGCGAGCAATACCAAGGGATCCGGCCAGCGCCGGGTTATGCCGCCTGCCCTGAACACAGTGAGAAAGGCAAAATTTGGCAATTGCTGTCGGTAGAAGCGCATACGGGGATGACACTCACTGAAAGCTACGCGATGTGGCCGGGGGCGTCGGTCTCAGGTTGGTATTTTTCCCATCCTGAGTCACGTTACTTTGCGGTGGCGAAGATCCAAAACGATCAGCGAGACAGCTATGCAGCACGCAAAGGGTGGAGCAGCGAAGAAGCGGAAAAATGGCTCGGGCCGAACTTAAACGGCTAACTTAAAAAGCCAGCACATCAATGTGCTGGCTTCTTTCTTCACTCAAATAGGTCCGCGTGTAACCGCTGCACCACCTGGGTGGCATCGTCATCTTCAACCACAACACAGACATTGTGGTTGCTGGCACCGTAGCAAATCATGCGTAGTTTGTGTTGTGCTAAGGCACTGAACACCGGCGCTGTCGCGCCAGCAGTATGGCTCATCTCGTTGCCAATCAGCGCCACCACCGCCAGGTTCTCGCAGATCTCGACATGACATAACTGGGTCAGCTCGGCGATAGCCGCTTCTGGCAGCTGCGGTGCGTCGCCCTGAGTGTTGGTTTGATCAAGGGTTAAAGCGACACTGACCTCTGAGGTGGTGATCAAGTCCACCGAGATTTCAAATCGTGCCAAAACCTCAAATACTTTGGCCAAAAAGCCATATGCATGGAACATGTTTAAGCTGGTCAGTGTCACCATGGTTTGGTTTCGTCGTAAGGCGACGGCACGAAACAGCGGTGCCGAGTGCGCTTGTTCGCGGATCCAGGTGCCGCCTTGCTCAGGCGCGCTCGCAGCCCCGACAAACACAGGAATATGTTGGCGCACTGCAGGCACTAAGGTGGATGGGTGCAGGATTTTGGCACCAAACGTGGCCATTTCTGAGGCTTCGCTAAAACTAATTTCACTGATTGGGCGCGCTTGGTCGGCAATCCGCGGGTCGGTGGTATAAATCCCCGGTACATCAGTCCAAATGGCCAAACTCTCTGCGTCCACGGCTTCGGCGAACAGTGCGGCACTGTAGTCGCTACCACCACGGCCTAAGGTGGTGGTTTGTCCGTGGGCATCCGCGCCGATAAACCCTTGGGTGACCACTCGGTGTGTGGCTAAATGCGGAAGCAATTGGTCGTGGCACTGTGTTCGCGTCTGCTGTGGGTCAGGCTGGGCACAGCCAAACTGGCTGTCGGTGCGCAGCAATTCACGCGCATCGGCCCGTATTGTTGCTATACCTCGGCTATTGAGTAAATGAGTGAAAATATGAGTCGAGATCAGCTCGCCGCAGGCGACGAGTGCATCGGTTAAGGCCGAGTTTGGGGCGGAAACCGCTTTTTCGGCATACTCGGCAATGGCGAGATGCCAGTGTTCCACTGCTGTTTGCGTGTTTTGGCAATCAGGAAGTTGACGCAATATTGCTTGGTGAATGGTATGAATGGCGTCTAATTTGGCTTGGCGCGCGTCAGGGTCGCTGATCCCTTTTGCCAGCGCGACCAAATGATTGGTCACACCGGCGCACGCACTGATCACGATTAAACGGGTTTGCGGGTTTTGCTCGATAACAGCGGCGCTTTGCTGCATCGCCGCTAGCGTCCCGACACTGGTGCCGCCAAACTTAGCGACTGAAATTGATGGTAATGGCCTCACGTCCTTTCCCCTCTCTGGCTAGCAGAGTCAAAAAATTAAAAATCATGGGGAACATCAGAAGTCACATCGTGACCGCGATAAATACCGCGACAAGGTAGGAAGAGCAAACGGCAGGTGTAGTCTGCCAGAAGCGCTCCACCTGTCTGTCCATATGGATGACAAGTGACAGCCTGAAGGATTCAGCCTTCAAGGCCGGCAGCGTATCGACCCCGATCGTACGCCACCTCGGCATTGTCTCCCCTGGTTATCATGCTTAGGAGTGGGGCTCCGCTTGATAACTGCCTGAGAAATGCACCTCTTCTGCATGTTCAGTCATGGGTCGGTGACCGCATGAACAGTTTTAACATTACGGGTGTGATCGCAGGGTGTCAACCGTGTTTTTACGCTCGATAGGAGCGCTGCCCAGCGCCTGCCTCTCACCCAGGCAAGAAAAGGCCATTGCCCATTATCGACCCTGACAAGAAAAGCAAATCGACGCTAGCGATCACACAGTTCATGTGCCAGAGGCTAGGGGGATGGCGAAAAAATATGCTATAACGGTGAGCTTCGGTACCAACAACAAGGATTCGTGATGGCTCGTGCAATTTCCGATATTCAGTCTTTTCAACCTGTCGCTCGCACACTGATGGGGCCAGGCCCTTCTGACATTTATCCATCGGTGCTGCAATCATTGAGTAAGCCGACATTGGGGCATCTTGATCCCTTATTCATTGGCATGATGGATGAGGTCAAGCAGCTGCTGCAGTACGCTTTTCAAACCGAAAATCCGTTTACCATTGCGGTCTCTGCCCCCGGGAGTGCGGGGATGGAAGCCTGTTTTGTCAATTTGGTGGAGCCTGGTGACACAGTGATCGTGTGTCGCAATGGCGTGTTTGGCGACCGGATGCGAGAAAACGTGGAACGCTGTGGCGCACACGCGGTGATGGTTGATGATGCTTGGGGCGATCCTGTTAATCCTGAAAAGGTTGAAGCGGCTTTGAAAGCGCACCCGGAGGCTAGCATTGTCGCATTTGTCCATGCTGAGACGTCCACAGGCGCTTGCTCAGATGCACAGGCCCTTGCCACCTTGGCGCGCGAGCATGGCTGCCTCACTATTGTCGATGCGGTGACCTCACTCGGTGGCGTGCCGTTGAAAGTCGATGAATGGCAGTTGGATGCGGTTTACTCAGGCAGTCAGAAGTGCTTATCGTGTGTGCCGGGCTTATCGCCCGTGACATTCTCGCCCCGTGCAATCGAAAAAATGCAGGCGCGCACTCACAAGGTGCAAAGCTGGTTTCTCGACCAAAGTTTGGTGTTAGGATATTGGAGCGGTGACGGCAAACGTAGCTACCACCATACGGCACCCGTGAATAGTTTATATGCCTTACATGAAGCCCTGCTTAGATTGTATCAAGAAGGGATTGAAAACGCGTGGCAGCGCCACCGCACGATGCATCAGCGTTTGAAAGCGGGATTAGACAACCTAGGAATTGGCTTTGTGGTCGATGAACCCTATCGTTTGCCCCAGCTTAACGCCGTTTATATTCCTGAGGGCGTGGATGATGCCGCCGTGCGCCAGCATCTCCTCAACACCTATAACTTGGAAATTGGCGCGGGGCTGGGCGATCTCGCCGGCAAAGCCTGGCGGATCGGCTTAATGGGCTATGGCGCAAGGGATGAGAACATTGCCCTGTGTCTTAAATCCCTTGAAGAGGCATTACGCTAGGGCGTCGCATGGTTTGGGAGGGTATGGCGGGTTGTCCATACCTTCGCCGCGTTTGGATACAAATAACGCGCTTCTTGCTGGATATCGCGAGCCCGTTGACGGTCACCGATTTGCAGAGCCACCTGATAGGCGTGCTGGTAGCCAGCAAAGCGTGGTCTTTGCGCCACTTGACGCAATAATTGGTTAAGATGTTGCTGGCGCTCAGTGCCAGACAGAGTCGCCAAATTAGCCTGAAAGTGGCGGCTTTGTTGTGCGTGGGCGAGCTTTTGCTGCCACCATGGATGCTGCTGATACAAGGCAAAGCGTTGTGAGCTGAGTAAAGAGTCGCGCAAATAACGATTGGCCAAATACACGGACGACAGGCACACGAGTGTCGCGATGACGAGGGCAGTGATCACGGTGCGACTGGCGATACGTTGGCTGTAACCATGAGTGAGGACTGGGTAGCGGCGATATTTACTGGTGAGGTTATCAAGCCAGTATAGCCAAAGGAGTAACAATATCCCATTAAACCACTGGGTGCCGCTCACCGGATAGATCATCAGTCCTGTGAGCGGAGGAAGCACTAAAGCAATCAAGATCCGCCGTGTTCCTGAGGGCGCACGAAAGATCCTGACGCCGATAGCCATGATCACCAACACATAGCCCAATCCAATCAATAAGCCTCCTTCCAACAGCCAAAATAGCAGTGCACTGGGCAGGTTCACTGGACCCAGATGGCCAGGTTGTGAAGCAGAAAGCAATAGCAAGGCCTGCTTGCCATTCCCCATGCCTACCCCAAAAAACGGCGTTGTCTGCCATTGTTGCCACGCTAACAACAACGCACGTTGCTCGCTGGCGCTCAGCCATTGCCAACTATCTTGACCACTGAGGAAAAATACCGCCAGGATAGCGCCGAGACAGACCGCCACAAGCCAGGCTTTGTGCTGGCGCCTGGAGGCAAAGCGAGCCAAATAGGCTTGCTGTAACACGACGGCACACAAGGCAAAGAGCAGCAGCAGGGGCTGGCCTTGCATCGCTAATACGGGAATAAAAATGAAGGGGGTGACGGCCAATAAGCTTTGGCTGATAGGGTGGCGATAGCGGCCACTCGGCTCTCTGGCGAGAATGTATGCGGCTAACGTCAGCCCCGTGAGCAGCAGGGTATGCGTGACCGCTGGGGGCAAGTGAGGCACCCAGTTGTTAAACATAAAAGGTGCCATGCCCGGTGGTGATTGATTGCCCAACACCGACAGCACCGCGAGCCAAGAGGCGAGCAAAAATACCCCGAGTAGCTTTTGCCGCTGCGAATGGTTAAAAACAAACTGCTGAAGGCTGGAGAAGAAACCGAGGCTCAGTATCAAGGCGGCCATGGCATAACCGCTATTGAGTGCCTCTGCGTGCGGATAGTAATAAGGAATAATCGCCAGGCCCGTTGCCAAACCAAGCATCCAGGTCAGTCGGCTTGCCCGCCAGGTATGTTGACGCACGACTTCCAAACAGGCAAACCCTAAGGTAAACGCCAAGGTCAGTAGTGATAACGCTGCCGCAGGATGGCGAATGCCCACTAACGGGAGAGACACCGAATAGAGGGGCAAACAGATTAACCACAAGGCCGCTAACGCAAGCAGAAATGGGGCTGTTAGCGGCTTTCTTATTACGCGACTCGGCGGCAGCGCTGAGGTCATTATCGCTCCAACATAGGTTTGAGGAAGTGGGCGGTGTGGCTACCCAAAACATCGACGATGTCTTCTGGCGTACCTTGCGCGATGATTTCACCGCCGCCGTTACCGCCCTCAGGTCCTAAGTCGATGATCCAGTCCGCGGTTTTTATCACATCCAGATTATGCTCAATCACCACGATAGTGTTGCCCTGTTCACGCAAGCGATGCAAGACATTAAGCAGTTGTTGAATATCATGGAAATGAAGCCCTGTGGTCGGCTCATCGAGGATGTAGAGCGTTTTACCCGTATCCCGTTTAGACAACTCTCGGGCTAACTTAACCCGCTGTGCTTCACCGCCCGATAAGGTGGTGGCGGCTTGGCCAAGGCGAATATAGCTCAGGCCAACATCCATCAACGTCTGTAGCTTGCGCTTGATCGCGGGCACGGCGTCGAAAAACTCACGCGCGTCCTCGACAGTCATCTCAAGGACTTCATCGATGGTCTTGCCTTTATAGCGTACTTCCAATGTTTCCCGGTTATAGCGCTTGCCTTTACACACATCACAAGGCACATACACATCGGGTAAGAAATGCATTTCCACTTTGATCACGCCATCCCCTTGGCAGGCTTCACAGCGACCGCCGCGCACGTTAAAGCTGAAGCGACCCACTTTATAGCCGCGCGCACGCGCTTCTTGCGTGCCGGCAAACAGCTCACGGATCGGAGTAAAGATCCCCGTATAAGTGGCTGGGTTTGAGCGTGGGGTACGGCCAATAGGGCTTTGGTCAATATCGATCACCTTATCAAAGTGCCCCAAGCCATCAATCGATTGATACGGCGCGGGATCAGCGGTGGTCGCGCCGTTTAATTGCTGGTGGGCGACTTTAAAGAAGGTGTCATTGATAAGCGTTGACTTGCCTGAGCCTGACACACCCGTCACACAGGTAAGGAGTCCGACAGGTAGGTGGAGATCAACGTTTTTCAGGTTGTTGCCCGTTGCCCCTTTCAGGGTCAACATTTTGTTCGGGTCGCGCTCAATACGCTTTGCGGGCACCTCGATGGCTTGCTTGCCACTTAGATACTGGCCTGTCAGTGACGACTCACTGGCGAGTATGTCCTCTAAACTGCCTTCGGCAACAATGTGGCCCCCATGTGCCCCGGCCCCCGGGCCAATATCAATGATGTAATCGGCTGCACGTATGGCATCTTCGTCATGCTCGACCACCATCACGGTGTTCCCCAGATCGCGCAGGTGCTCCAAGGTGTCAAGCAAGCGGGCATTGTCACGCTGGTGCAGGCCGATAGAGGGCTCATCCAGAACATACATGACGCCCACCAAGCCCGCGCCAATTTGGCTGGCCAGTCGAATACGCTGTGCTTCACCGCCAGAGAGGGTATCGGCACTGCGCGATAAATTCAGGTAGTTGAGCCCCACATTGACTAAAAACCGTAGCCGGTCATGGATCTCTTTCATCACCTTTTCGGCAATCTTGGCGCGCTGTCCGGTTAAGGTCAGTTGTTCAAAGAAGTCTAGCGCCTGTTGAATGCTCAGCTCACACACCTCGGGCAGGTTGTGGCCGTTGATAAACACATGACGGGCTTCTTGGCGTAAGCGTGAGCCACCGCAGCTGGCGCAGGGTTTAGTAGCGATATATTTGGCCAGTTCATCGCGCACAGCATTCGATTCGGTGTCGCGATAGCGACGCTCCATGTTATTGAGGATCCCCTCAAATGGATGTTTGCGTACACGAATATCGCCCCGATCGTTGACGTATTTGAACTCGATCTCTTTCGGCCCTGACCCATACAAGAGGATATCCTGAATGGTGCCGGAGAGATCCTGCCATGGCTCTTCCAAATCAAACCCGTAATGCTCAGACAGCGAGCGTAGCATTTGGAAGTAATAAAAATTACGCCGATCCCAGCCGCGGATCGCGCCCCCCGCCAAGCTAACCGCTGGGTTTTGAATCACCCGCTTGGGATCAAAATACTGTTGCACCCCCAAGCCGTCGCAGGTACCACAGGCACCGGCTGGATTATTAAAGGAGAACAGGCGAGGTTCAAGCTCTTGCATGCTGTAACCGCAGTGTGGGCAGGCAAAGTTGGCGGAAAAAATGATCTCTTCCCCTTCACCGTCCATCCAACTGATCACCGCGCTGCCGCCTGTTAGATCGAGCGCAGTCTCAAAAGATTCCGCCAAACGCTGTTGCTGATCATCGCGCACTTTAAAGCGGTCGACCACCACCTCAATGGTGTGCTTTTTCTGCAGCTCGAGTGTCGGCGGATCCGAAAGATCGCACACTTCGCCATTGATCCTTGCACGGATAAATCCCTGCGCGGCGAGGTTCTCAAGGGTCTTAACATGCTCCCCTTTACGGTTTTTAATGATTGGCGCGAGCAGCATCAGCTTGCTGCCCTCTGGCAGCGCAAGCACTTTATCGACCATCTGACTAATGGTCTGAGCGGCCAAGGTGACATCATGAGTGGGACAGCGTGGCTCGCCCACTCGCGCGTACAGTAAGCGCAAGTAATCATACACTTCAGTGATGGTGCCGACCGTTGAGCGTGGATTGTGCGAGGTGGACTTTTGCTCTATCGAGATAGCAGGCGACAGGCCCTCAATATGGTCAACATCGGGTTTTTCCATCAAGGAAAGAAACTGGCGTGCATACGCTGACAAGGATTCAACGTAGCGGCGCTGGCCTTCTGCGTATAAGGTATCGAAAGCCAATGATGACTTGCCGGAACCAGACAGGCCAGTGATCACGATCAGCTTGTCGCGAGGGATGGTGAGGTTGATGTTTTTGAGGTTGTGCGTGCGCGCGCCTCTGACGTCGATATTGTCCATTATTATCCTACTACTCAGTCAGCTCACTGGTTGGTCGCCTAGTATGGCATAGACATGACCATGACCAAATAAAAAGGCTGTATATTTACACAGCCTTTACATGAAGGGGAAAACACGCGATCCGACGCGATTAACGTTATCGGCGATTTTTCACCGTCGCTTCGTCTTTATTGCGTCCGCCAAGGTAGTGATGTTGGTAGCAGTGGTTAGTGGCTTCAATAAAGCCTTCCACGCTGCCACAATCAAAGCGCTCACCTTTAAATTTGTACGCCAGTACACAGCCTGATTGTGCCTGTTTGAGCAGCGCATCGGTGATCTGCACTTCGCCGTTTTTACCCGGTGGGGTCGTTTCTAACAGATCAAAGATATCTGGCGTCAGAATATATCGGCCAATGATGGCAAGGTTGCTTGGCGCATTGCCCGGATCGGGTTTTTCCACCATATTATCTACGCGGAAAAGGTCATCTTTGATCTCTTGGCCGGCTATCACACCATATTTATGGGTCTCATCTTCCGGCACCTCTTCCACCGCGACAATCGAGCAACGGAATTGATTATATAAGGCCACCATTTGTTTGAGGACGCCGTTATCAGGATGGATGCAAAGATCATCGGCGAGTACGACGGCAAAGGCTTCGTCGCCAACCAGCTCACGGCCGGTTAAAATCGCATGCCCCAGACCGCGCATTTCGTGTTGGCGAATGTAAGTAAAAGAGGCTTTTTCAATGGTGTTGCGGATGTCATCGAGTAGCACTTCTTTGTTGGTGCCACTGATCTGATGTTCCAGTTCATAGTTCTTATCAAAGTGATCCATGATGGCATGCTTACCACGCCCCGTGACGATACACATGCCGTTGATACCCGCTTCCAAGGCTTCATCCACGCCGTATTCAATCAAAGGCTTGTTGACCACTGGCATCATCTCTTTGGGCATCGATTTGGTTGCCGGTAAAAAGCGGGTGCCATAGCCAGCCGCTGGGAACAGACATTTTTTAATCATCTCAGATCCTTTCTTTTATATTGGGTGGCGACGGATCTTTATTCGTCGACACCACCAAGCGGGTTGCTAGCAAGCGGCTGCTAACAATGTTATCTGGGTCAATAGTTTGCTGGGTTCAGTGCGGCTAAGCAAGTCCTACGCACCAATGCCCCCAGATAGCGTGACCACACCCGCGTTGCTTAGTCCGCATGGGCGGAAAAATGTGTCATAAATGCATCGGTAAAGGCCGATAAGGATGCAGAGGGAAGGGCATTAATCCCCGCCGCGGCAGCGCGCCCTCCGCCCGTGATGAACTGCTCCGCCAATTGCGCGGCCCCAGTGGGAAGATTTAACGGGGCACGAATGCTGACCATCCACTCTCCTCCGGGCATCGGGGTGAGCACAGCATGGGCGCGGTCAGGGTGGCGGTTGGCTAACTGGTTGCCAAGCATGCCGCTGATTCTCCGTGCCCACGCGGTATCAGGGAGTAGATAGACCTGGGCGTTTTCATCGCTAAGCTCGGGGCTGAGGGTTTGGGCGCGTTCCCGATCGTGTTGATACGCATTAGCTAGTTCCATCACCATGTCCGGATAAGCACGCATAAAAGCATCGGGGGTCGAAAAGCCACACAGGTGGCGGTATAACACCGCGGGCGGGATAATCAGATCATCCAAGCTCGCGCCATAGCTATTGTAGTTGAGGTAGTGGCCGAGCTGCTCTAAGCGTGCGCGGGTATGTTCGTCAATACCCGACTGTCGGGCGAGGGCATTAGCAGTGCGATCCAGATTATCGCCATACGCGCCAACCAACGCCCATTCTCGATACTGGCCACCGAGAAGCTTGTCGATAATAAGCGCGGTACAGGTATTGGCACGGGTATGAATATGTGCGTCTAACAATGGCGAGTCAGGGATGGGGCCACTTTGGTGATGATCGGCGTAGAAAACATGCGCGCCCGAGGCGAGCAGTGTGGCCAGTGGCTCTTGATTTTTCGCCATCGAAATATCGAGTACAGTGACCTGTTCGGTGTCGGTGGGTACCTGTTTTAACAGGGCAATATCGCGTTTCACCCCAGTCACTAACGTGGTGGCTTGTGGGTGTGCTAAGCGCCATTGCACCAGCGCGGTAAGCCCATCTGCATCCCCGTTAAAGACATCAAACCCCATACCGTGACTTCCTTGTTAATTGAGTGGCGCGCCATCTTACCTTGATTGACGAGCTTGGCCCAACTAGCGGTGATCGTCGTCAGCGCCAGGGTAGGCCTCAAGCCCTGTTGAGCCAATTAAGGATAAATTGTTTTTCGCCCAAAATACCGCTTGCACCCGGTTTCGGACATTGATTTTCTTGAACACATTATAAAGATGCGACTTGACGGTGTGTTCACTGACGTCCAATGCACGGGCTATATCTTGGTTGGAAGCGCCCGTGACTAGGTGGCGTAGGATTTGTTGTTCACGGTTGGTCAGGACAATGGTCTGCTCATCGATCGCTTGTTGGTGGTGCTGCTGATAATAGTGAATTAACGCGGCCATTTTATGACGGGGTAGCCAGTACTCGCCAGAGAACATTTTTTCGATGCCGTAACACAGATGCCGGATCTCATCTTCTTTTTTGAAGACCCCTTTGATAAATGGCCAGCTGGCGAGTTCTTTGGCACTTAAATCATGTGCATTGAGCAGCGCAAAGACATGTTGGTCGGCAAAGGGGATCAGCGATTGTTTTAGCTGCTCGGTGGCCATATCATCAAAGGCGTTTAAGTCGACCAGCACCAGGCCTGGGCGGGCGGTGAGCTTGTCGGTGATCGCATCGGGCGTGACGAGCTCAACCTCGCTATGGATTTCTTTTTCCAAGCATGTCATCAGTGCAGACACAGACATGCTGGGCTGAGAGATAAGAAGCAGAGTGTAACTATCTGAGGTGGTTTCGGCCTGGTTCATAAGCATCCTACTGATGATGACTCAACATGCGTATCCGCGCGTGACGTCAGTGGGGTGATCACCGACGTCAAGGCTGGGCAAGCTTTCCATCAGTCTAAACCATTTTTATCTTTAAGGTATACGTTGCGAGGGATAACCCATTGTGCCGACGCGTTAACTGCAGAATATGGAAACAGATCGCGTGGAAAAGCTTCGAACCTCTGGGGTGCTCGTGCTAGACTTCCTCCTTATTTATCCAGTTTGCGAAATCGTTTCGCGCGCAACCAAGAACAGTGGGAGTCACCTATGGCCAGCCGTGGCATAAACAAAGTCATCTTGATTGGTAATTTGGGCAACGATCCGGAAATCCGTTACCTCCCCAACGGCGGTGCGGTGGCGAATCTCAGCCTCGCGACCTCAGAGTCATGGCGTGATAAAAACACCGGTGAGATGCGTGAGAAAACAGAGTGGCACCGTGTTGTGCTGTTCGGTAAAACCGCCGAAGTGGCGGGTGAGTATCTGCGCAAAGGCTCTCAGGTGTATATCGAAGGTCAACTGCAGACACGTAAGTGGCAAGACCAAAACGGGCAAGACCGTTACACCACGGAAGTCGCGGTACAGCCGTTTAGTGGCAGTATGCAAATGCTGGGTGGCCGTGGTGGTCAGAACCAAGGTCAGCCCATGCAGCAGTCACCGCAGCAGCAAGGTGGATGGGGACAGCCTCAGCAGCCTAAGCAACCACAGCAAAACTTTAACCAACAGCCACCGCAACAACAGTCGGCACCACAGCCACAGTCGCAACCTCAGCAGCAATATAACGATTTGCCTGATTTTGACGACGACATTCCGTTCTAAAACGCGCGGCGTGAAATGGCGTGTCAACGCCAAGGTTGTTGCAACGAAAAAGCCCCGATTGGGGCTTTTTGCGTTTTGGCATGGTCGGTCACTGACAGACGGGGTTAGGCGACGCCAGGCCCTGCTTTTAAGAAGTGTGGCAGTTGTGTCGGCGTTGGACACTTTAACTGTCCCATCACTTGCGTCATTTGTTGGGTGAGCATGTCTATTGCATGCTCACCGCCGTGGTGACCCACCGCGCCACAGGCATAGACAAAAGTGCGGCCTAGCAAGGTAAAGTCAGCGCCCATGGCCATCGCTTGGGCCACATTACCGCCGCTTTGTACGCCACTGTCCATCAATAGTTTAATCTTGTCACCATATAAGCGCTTGATGGTTTGAATGGTATCCAGTGGCGACTCGCCAACATCTAACTGGCGGCCACCATGGTTGGATAAGACCACCGCGTCGGCCCCGAGCGCAACCGCTTGTTTGACATCGTCTGGGTTGACCAAGCCTTTTAGTACCAAGGGGCCGTCCCAGTTATCGCGGATCACCTTAAGGCTGTCGAAGTCGACCGCCCCCATCACCGTATTGTTCATAAAGTTGGCCAGTTCGCTGGTGGGCATGTTTTTTGGCATATAAGGCTTGAGGGTTTGCATCTCAGGCACGCCGGCCAATAACGTCTGCCAGCTCCACGCCGGACACTGCATCATTTGCAGGATATTGCGCAGGTTCATTTTCGGCGGCATCGCCAAGCCATTTTTTATATCGCGCGGACGATAACCGAAGGTCGGCACATCCACGGTCACCACCAGTACCTTATAACCTGCGCGTTTGATACGCCCCATGAGATCCTCACGGATCTTGGCATCCGTCGGATTATAGAGTTGATACCACGCCGTTCCCTCAGAGATCTCGGCGATGGTTTCAAGACTCGCTGAGGATACGGTGCTGAGTACATAAGGAAGCTTTGCTTGATAGGCCGCTTTCGCTAGAATTTCCGGGGCCTTGGGCCACATTAACCCTTGAAGTCCCACAGGGGCGACACCAAACGGCGCGGCATAGCGTTGGCCAAATAACTCGACGGATAAGTCGATCTCTGGGGTAGGCGCAAGCAAGTCAGATTGCAGTTTTACGTGCTCAAACGCCCCGGCATTGTGCGCCACGCCAATCTCATCATGGCAACCGCCACAAAGGTAATCAAAGGCGAATGCGGGGATACGCCGCTTGGCCGCGCGTTTGAGAGAAGGAGTATCAGGGTATTTAGGATTATAATAGGCCATGGGTCTCGTGCCTTGTTGCGGTGAGTGTCTTGGCTCACCCTAGCGCAGTGATTGTTATCGATATATAGATAAAAGATAAAATACTTTTTCCAAAATCGGCTAAGCCCTGATGAAGCTTGGTATTACCTATGCTTTAACGGCACACTAAACGTACAAGCCTTTAACTTTTTGTTTAATAAAGTCGATGAATAATTTGGTTTTGGTGTGGTTGTACTCCAGCTTAGGGTAGTAGGCGTAGGCCGATAATCGTGGTTGCTTAAGGGCTGGCAGCACCGGGACCAATAAGCCTTGGTCGATTTCTTTCTGCACCGTCCCGGCGCCCCCCAAAATGATCCCCATACCAATCACGGCAGCACTGACTAAGGCTTCAGGGTTAGGTGAGACAAAATTCCCGGATAATTGTAAGCGGGTGCCGTCTTCAAACACCCGCTCTTGAGGCTGATGTGAATTACCGTACAGCAAAATATTGTGTTGGGTTAATTGCTCGGGCGCGGTGATAGGAGGATGGCGTTCGAGGTAGGCAGGGGCGGCAAAAAAGCCAGGTTGAAAATCAAATAACTTAGCGGCGATGTAGCTGGCGGAGTTAAAATATTCGAGTTCACGGCTGATCACCACGTCTAGGTTCAGATCCGGCAGCTGACCAGGGGTGAGGGTGGTGAGTTCGACTTTGATTTTCGGGTAAATCTCAAGAAACTCAGCAATAAAGTTGACCAGAAAGCGGTTCCCTGTCACCAATGGTGCCCCGATACGCAACACACCACTGACTTCACCAAAGGTGGAGGTGGTCTCACTGACTAATTGTTGCCAGTCGTCGACCCACGTCTTGGCGCGATGGTAGAAGAGATCGCCCGCATCCGTCATCGACAGACTGCGCGTGGTGCGTTTGAGCAATTGCACGCCCAATTGGCGCTCTAGCCAGCTTAAGCGTTTTGAAAGGGCAGAGCTTGAGGTGTGTAGCTTGGTAGCCGCTTGGGCTAGCGAGCCATGATCCACCACGCAGATAAAGCTTTGTGTACAGGTAATCCAGTCCATGAGTCCTCGTTGCGTAAAAAGACAGCCACCGATTCGTGGTCTAGGCATTCACATTATGATAACCAAGCCTGATAATAGCGGCTATTAGCCCCCAAAGGCGACCCAAGTCAGCAGAGAATCATGGATAGAACAGCCAATGCGATCAAAGTCAGCGGTATGAAGCTGACCAACCGACTCGTAGCATTTGTCACCCTTATTGTGGTGTGCGCCATATTTGTGTTGTTTATTGGCGGTGCGATCAGTTTTCGCCAGTTAGGGATTGATTTTATCTCGCATTATGTCGATGGCATGGTGGAGGTCATCGATCAAGAGATGGCAGGCGATCAGCGCGATAACCAATACTTTTCGCGTTGGCTCCCCAAGATGTTGAAAGCCAGTGATGTAACGTCCCTAACGATTTACTCGGACGCTGGCATTTTGTATCAATACGAACAAATTCAGTACCAGACAGTTGCTAACCAGCAGGTGATCTCGCGCGATATTCCTTTGGAGAGCAACCCTGGTTTTGCGGTCAAATTGACCTTCGTCCCGCCTTATGCGGAGTTTGCCTATTCGATTGGTCCATTGTCCTCGTTATCGGCGGCGATTTTGGTGATTGTATTGGGGCTCACATGGGGGATCCGTTGGCTCCGGCGTCAGCTGTATGGCAGTGAGGTGCTCGAGCAGCGTGGCCGACTGATTTTAGCAGGGCGACTCGACGATGCGCAGCAAGGCGATCCCCGCGAGTGGCCAATCCCTGCCAGTGCGGCGTTAACGCAACTGATCGAAGAGCTTAAAGAAGCCCGCCAAGAGCGAAGCCGCTTTGATACCTTTATTCGCACCAACACCTTTTTAGACCAACTTACCGGCGCCGCAAATCGAGTGATGTTTGATAATCGCCTGCATACCCTGGCCAGTGATGATGCCAGCCAAGGTAGTGTGATCTTGGTGCGAGTGGCAGAATGGGAAGATTTGGTGGCGCAGCATGGGCAAGAAGCCGCCGACCAACTGATTCAAGCGATTGGCAATGTCCTGTCTAATGCGATTCAGCGCTTTCCCGATGCGGTGCTGGCGCGCTATTTTGCCTCGGATTTCGCCATTTTACTGGTCAACCAAGCTGGAGACGAAGTGCATCCCTTTTTAGCGCAAATCACCAATGCGTTAGATAAGCTCGCCCCCCCGGAGGCACTTGATCAAGACAACTGGTTTCACCTTGGCATGACCTCGTTTGGTGCCAGTGAGCGACGTGGACGATTAATGGACGAAGCCGAGCGCGCACTTAAAGCGGCGGTACTAACCGGCCAGAATGGTTGGTCACAGTTCGATAAGCAACTCAGCCAACTGGATAAGCGGGGCAGTGTGCGTTGGCGGACGTTGCTCGAGTCGGTGATGGCAGGAGAGGGACCGATGCTTTATCGCCAACCTGTGTTTGCGCGAGATGGCAAAACCCGCCTTCATTATGAACTTTTAGGCCGAATTAAGGACGAAAAAGGCAAGGTACTCAAGGCTTCGCGCTTTTGGCCAGGCGTCGAATGGGTCGGTATGGATGTGGCGTTTGACAAGGCGACCATGGGTCGCGCGCTGTGGTGGTTAAAAACGCGTGACTATATCGATAACTACGCCGTCAATGTAAGTGCATACTCACTTTGTCAACGTGAGTTTGTGGTGTGGCTGCGCGATATCTTGCTACAAACGCCACGCAGTACCTTGAATCGCTTACTGGTGGAAGTGTCTGAAGGCGCTTTGGTTTCACACTTTGATGCGGCGCGGCCTTGCTTACGAATGATTGCCGCGTTAGGGTGCCGTCTAGTTGTTGACCAAGCAGGTAGAACGATAGTGAGCACTCACTATGTTAAGGATATTCAACCAGCCTATATCAAGCTTCACCGTAGTTTGGTGCGCAATATCGACCAACGACCAGAGAACCAGTTGTATTTACGCAGCGTGTTAGGTGCTTGTGAGGCCACCACTACCGAGGTACTGGCGGTGGGCGTGGAAACCAATGAGGAATGGTCTGTGGTGAAAGAACTGGGTGTCGCGGGCGGACAAGGGCGGCTGCTTGGGGCGGAAATGTCGCCGCATCCGGCACAGAGAAAACGCCGCCGATGGGGGAAGCGATGAGTCCAGCCATCAAGCTCTCCCATCAACAAGGACGCGGATGGTTAGAAGCCTTACTCGTCGTCAGTATTTTGTCGGTGCTGGTGGTGATTGCGATCCCGAAGTTCTACGATTATGAGGCGGATGCCAATGTGTCAGCGCTTAAAGGCTTAAAAAGCGGTATCGAAAGCGCCATGACGCAAACACACGCATTGGCCGAAAAGAAAAAGGTCAGTGATCAGGCTGAACACACACTGACCGTCAATGGCACGTCCATTCGCGTTTCTTATGGCTACCCCGAGATCAGTGCCTTGCCTGAGTTAGTGACGGCGCTGAAGGATGCAACGCGTTGGCAGTTACGACGCTATCCAGATAAGAATCGGGTCGACTTGATCTGGCTGTTCCATGAGCAGCCCGCGACGGAGTGCTACTTAACGTATAACGAGGCAACGGCGTCAACGAAGGCATCGACGCAGTTGGTGATCCATCAGTCATGCCAATCACCAACCCGAGAAAGACAACAGGAATAATGCGTTGTTGATGGAAAAATCATCAAAATGACAGCGCATTGAAAAAAAACACAGATCTCATTCAGGTTTACAGCACCGTATCTTGCCGCTTACCTTGCGCGTTGATACATTTAGCTCAATTTGTCTGATTTCATAGCTTGCAGGATTAATCGACCATCATGTTTAAGAAACTTCGCGGGATGTTTTCCAACGATCTATCCATTGACTTGGGAACCGCCAATACACTGATTTACGTAAAAGAACAGGGCATTGTTCTGGATGAGCCGTCTGTTGTTGCTATTCGCCAAGACCGTGCAGGCTCTCCCAAGAGTGTGGCTGCTGTGGGTCATGATGCGAAGCAGATGCTAGGTCGAACACCGGGGAACATTGCCGCGATTCGTCCGATGAAAGACGGTGTGATTGCTGATTTCTACGTCACAGAAAAAATGCTGCAGCACTTTATCAAATCGGTACACGATCACAGCTACATGCGCCCAAGCCCGCGCGTCTTGGTGGCGGTACCTTGTGGCTCAACCCAAGTTGAACGCCGAGCCATCCGTGAGTCGGCATTAGGGGCCGGTGCCCGTGAAGTCTACTTAATTGATGAACCCATGGCGGCAGCGATTGGCGCAGGCTTGCCGGTGTCCGAAGCCACCGGTTCGATGGTGATCGATATCGGCGGCGGTACCACAGAAGTGGCGGTCATTTCGCTTAATGGCGTGGTGTATTCATCGTCGGTCCGTATTGGTGGGGATCGTTTTGATGAGTCTATCATCAATTATGTTCGCCGAAATTATGGCAGCTTGATTGGTGAAGCCACTGCAGAGCGGATTAAGCATGAAATCGGGTCCGCCTACCCAGGCGATGAAGTGCGTGAAATTGAGGTACGTGGTCGTAACCTCGCTGAAGGGGTGCCGCGTAGCTTCACGCTTAACTCCAATGAGATCTTAGAAGCCCTGCAAGAGCCGCTAACTGGGATTGTCTCTGCGGTGATGGTGGCGCTCGAGCAATGCCCACCGGAGCTAGCATCTGATATTTCTGAGCGTGGCATGGTGATCACCGGCGGTGGTGCGCTGCTACGTGATCTTGATCGCTTGCTGACCGAAGAAACCGGTATTCCAGTGGTGGTAGCCGAAGATCCACTGACGTGTGTCGCGCGTGGCGGGGGTAAAGCGCTGGAAATGATCGATATGCACGGCGGTGATCTTTTTAGCGAAGATTAACGTGACTGCGCCTACAAACAGGTCGTTTTCATTATGAAACCTATGTTTGGCAGAGGACCCTCTCTGCAATTGCGCCTGTTTTTCGCTCTTTTACTATCAGTCAGCCTTATGCTGGCTGATAGTCGTCTTGATGCGTTCGCTGGGGTGCGTTATTTCCTAAACACGTTGGTGGCGCCGCTACAATATGCGTCCAACGTCCCGCGCGACACGCTAGATGAACTGGTGATGCAGTTTCGCTCTCACCAACGTTTGGTGGCAGAGAACCGCGCATTGCGAAAGCAGGTGTTACAACTGGAAAGTGATCAGCTTCTGTTAGCGCAGACAGAGCGTGAAAATCAGCGTCTACGCGAGCTGCTGGGCTCGTCGTTTATTCGTGATGAACGCAAAATGGTGGCTGAAGTCATGGCCGTTGACTCGGACCCTTATAAACATCAAGTCATGCTAGATAAAGGGCGGACGAATGGCGTGTATGAAGGGCAACCGGTGATCAACGAGCACGGGGTGGTTGGCCAAATTGCGTATGTGGGTGCCCACAATAGCCGCGTGCTACTGCTGACCGATCCCACCCATGCGATCCCCGTTCAGGTCATGCGCAATGATATTCGGGTGATTGCGTCTGGGCGCGGGTCGACCCACTACGTCGGGTTGGACAATATTCCTAGCAGCACGGACATTAAAGTGGGTGACAAATTAGTCACCTCGGGACTGGGCGGTGTCTTTCCTGAAGGCTACCCGGTTGGCACGGTGACGGAGTTTTCGTTTGATAACAAGCGCCCGTTTGCGCAAGTGCGAGCCACTACAGCGGTGAAGTTTGATCGTCTGCGTTATCTGCTTCTGGTGTGGCCAACTCCCGAAAAGGGCGAGAACGCGCGCCCGGATCAGCCTGTCGCGCAGCCGTCGTCAGACACCGCACCATCACCTGATACAGCGCCATCGTCAGATGGTGAGGGAGAAGCGCCGTAATGGCAAATGTGACATTTCGCGGCCAGTTTGTCATCTGGCTCTCTTTTATCATTGCGCTGATTTTGCAAGCGGCTCCCTGGCCGGGGGAACTGGCTCCTTTTCGTCCTTCTTGGGTCTTGCTCGTCACGTTTTATTGGGTGCTGGCATTACCCCATCGGGTGAATGTTGGTACGGCGCTAGTACTCGGCCTGTTATGGGATTTAATGTTGGGCTCAACCCTTGGGGTGCGCGGCTTGATGATGGCGATTTTGGTCTACATCGTGGCGCTGAACTTTCAATTGTTACGCAACATGTCGTATTGGCAGCAGGCACTCTTGTTGGCATTACTGACCTTGGCGGGAAAATTGATCGAGTTCTGGGCGGAGTACTTGGTGTCTAACGTACAGTTTAACCCAGAGCAGCTTTGGGCCGGTGTGCTTAACTTTATACTCTGGCCTTGGATCTTTCTGTTATTGCGCCGTTTACGTCGTCGCTTTGCCATTCGCTAACGCACTAATCGTAAAGAGGTATCATGAGCTGTGACTTATATCTGGCCTCGGGGTCGCCTCGACGTCATGAATTACTCACCGAAATGGGGGTGAATTTTTCCCGTGTGGTGGTCGATGTAGCGGAGCAACAACAGGCCGGTGAGTCCCCTTACGCCTACGTGTCGCGCTTATCGCAAGACAAGGCACGAGCAGGGGTGGTGCAAACCGGTGGCCATACCCCGGTGCTCGGTGCGGATACTATTGTGGTAGATGGCGAGCAGGTACTCGAAAAGCCTGATGATAAAGCGGAGGCAGTCCGAATGCTTAAGCAACTGTCAGGACGCGAGCACCAAGTGATGACCGCGGTCACTGTCGCCAATGCCATGAAGCAGGTCACCACTGTGGTGACCACCAAGGTATGGTTTTGTACGCTCAGTGATGAGCAGATTGAGGCGTATTGGCAATCGGGCGAGCCCGTCGATAAGGCTGGCGCCTATGCGATTCAAGGGCTGGGCGGTAAATTTGTGACACGTATTGATGGTAGCTATCACGCCGTGGTTGGTTTGCCACTGTATGAAACCGAGCAACTGCTCAAACAATTTTCGGTCTGAGCGCACATCTGTCGCTAGGCCCCACTTTTGAGAGATTCGGGGAAACCATGAGTGCGGAACTGCTAATAAACGTCACCCCTAGCGAGACGAGGGTGGCGATGATTGATGGGGGGAACCTCCAAGAAATCCATATCGAACGTGAAGCAAAGCGTGGCATTGTAGGCAATATCTACAAAGGCAAAGTCAGTCGTGTGTTGCCTGGCATGCAGGCAGCCTTTGTCGATATTGGCCTAGAGAAAGCGGCGTTCTTACATGCCTCAGATATTGTTCCTCATACCGAGTGCGTGTCGGAAAATGAGAAGCAACAATTCCAAGTGCGCGATATCTCCGAACTGGTTCGCCAAGGGCAAGATATTGTGGTGCAAGTGGTTAAAGATCCGCTGGGCACCAAGGGGGCGCGTCTTACCACCGATATTACCTTGCCTTCGCGTTATCTGGTCTTTATGCCGGGAGCGGCCCATGTTGGGGTATCACAACGCATTGAAAGTGAAGATGAACGTAAGCGCCTAAAAAGCATTGTCAGTGATTACTGTGACGAATTGGGTGGTTTTATTATCCGTACTGCCGCTGAAGGGGCAACAGACAATGAGATGGCGCAAGACGCCGCTTTTTTAAAGCGTTTATGGAATAAGGTGTTAGAGCGTCGCACGCGTTATCCCGCCAAATCCATGCTGTATGGTGAGTTGGCACTGGCACAGCGCATTGTGCGTGACTTTGTCGGGACCGAGCTGGATTTAATTCGGGTGGATTCCAAGCAAGCCTATGAAAAACTCCAAGAGTTTACCTCTGAGTTTGTGCCGGAGCTGGCCGATAAATTGGTGTATTACGACGGCCAGGTGCCGATTTTTGACATGTACGACACCGAAAATGAAATCCAACGCTCATTGGAGCGAAAGGTCCAGCTCAAGTCTGGCGGCTATCTGATTATCGATCAGACCGAGGCGATGACCACCATTGATATCAATACAGGTGCGTTCGTCGGGCGACGGAACCTGGACGAGACTATCTTTAATACTAATATTGAGGCCACACGTGCGATTGCTCGCCAATTGCGGCTAAGAAACTTAGGCGGGATCATCATTATCGATTTTATCGATATGAGCACCGATGAGCACCGGCGTCGCGTGTTGCACTCACTCGAGCAGGCGCTCAGCCAAGACAGGGTAAAAACCAATATCAATGGCTTCACCCAGCTAGGGCTAGTGGAAATGACACGCAAACGCACGCGAGAAAGTATTGAACATGTGCTGTGCGGTGGCTGTCCAACCTGTGACGGACGAGGCTCGGTCAAAACGGTAGAAACCGTCTGCTACGAAGTGCTACGTGAAATCACGCGCGTTAACCGCATTTATGAAGCGGATAAGTTTGTGGTGTACGCGGCCCCGGCGGTGATTGAGGCATTGGCAGAGGAAGATTCGCACCTTGTGGCGGAGTTGGAAGTGTTTATTGGCAAGCAAGTGAAAGTGAAATCCGAGCCTTTATACACGCAAGAACAGTTTGATGTAGTAATGATGTAATCCATGGCCTGGATGAGAAAGGGTATGCGCTGGCTAACGGTCAGCGCCATCAGTGTCATCGTGATAACCGCCTTGCTAATCGGCGGTTTGCGCTTTCTATTGCCCAATATGGATATATTGCAAGCCCCATTGCGGCAATGGGTGTCTGAGCAAACCGGCTTTAGTGCGCAAGTGGAAGGCATTGCCGGCCAGTGGCGCAATCTAACGCCGTCATTGCAACTTGAAAACGTCGCGCTCGCCACCAGCGACAACGGCCCCCCGCTGTTAACCGCTCGCGCCATTAATTTGCAATTGGATGTCTCTGCCACCCTCATTCGGCGTCAGCCCGTCTTTTCTCATGTCACCCTCGATGGACTGGTGTTCGATACCGGTCAACTACCCGATAAAAACACCCAAGCGGGTGTGCGAGAGCGACTAGAAGACTTATTCTTGGCGCGGTTGGGACAATTTTCCATCCCCAATGCCAAGGTGATCCTGGTCACCCCTTCGCTGGAAACCCAAACACTGGTGATCAGTGACTTGTTTTGGCGCAATAACCAAGGTGAGCACCAAGTACAAGCCAGGCTTGGCATGCAAGGCACGCAACTCGATAAGGTGCGCGTGAATGCCGCTTTCCGCGAAACGGACGGCTTGAGTACGTTAACGGGCGACGTTTATTTGGTCAGTGAGGCGATGGATATCGCCCCTTGGCTGACGGAAAAGCTGACGCCATCCGCCACGATCAACACCGCGCGTTTAGACGCAAAAGCCTGGGTCAGGGTGGAGCAGGGGCGTGTCGACAATGGGCTGTTGTCGATTGATCATTTCGCGTTAGCGTGGCAAGAGGATGAGCACCAAGCGAAGCAATGGGCGATAAAAGACAGTCAGGTTCAGTGGCAGGCCGTCGATGAACAGACTTGGCGTCTCGACACGGATGGGCTATGGGTACAAACCGGCGCGACCACTCAGGCAGCGCTGTCACAGCTCTCTTGGCAGGGGGCGCTCGACAACTGGCGTCTCAATGCGGCGAATGTTGATATTGCCTCTTTACGGCCTTTGCTTGGGCTTGCCAGTCAATCGGCGCAACAGCACAGTGTGGCGGCCGCTTTATCGCCATCAGGCCAGATCCGTTCGTTGGCGTTGAGTAAAGCACCTGACGCCCCGTTGCGTTATCAAGCGACCCTGGATAAGGTTTCAGCCAAGCGCTGGGGCTATCTGCCTGCGTTCCAAGGCCTGAGTGCAACCCTCTCCGGGCAAGGCCAGCAAGGGCAAGCACAGCTTGAGCTTGGCGCACAATCCTTGCCTTACGGCGACTTTTTTCAAGCGCCGCTACCGCTTGAACACGGTGCGTTGACCCTCAATTGGCAGCCCACCAAACAAGGCTTGTCAGTATGGAGTGAGCAGGCAGTGGTAAAGGGGGCAGACGTGCAAGGCTCTGGCGCGTTTCGTCTAGATATTCCCTCAAAAGGCGCGCCTTTTTTGGCGTTATACGTGCAGGCCGACGTATCGGATGCTGGACAGACATGGCGCTATCTCCCCACCCGGGCATTGCCTGACTCGTTAACCGATTATCTTTCTCGCGCCATTCAAGCCGGACGGGCCAAAGACAGTGAAATTCTTTGGTTTGGTGCCCTCGATGCGTTTCCTTACCAGGATCACAGCGGCATTTTTCAAGCCAAGGTACCGCTTCGCGGCGGGGCGTTTAGCTTTAACACCGCTTGGCCGACGTTGACGGAGCTCGACGCCCGTTTACTGTTTGAAAATGCGCGCTTAGCGATTGAGGGGGACCATGTTCGTTTGGGCGACGCCGTCAGTCGCCAAGTGCAAGCTGAGATTGCCGATATGACCCAGCCGGACAGCGAACTCGATATTCACGCGTCATTGGCGGCAACCGGATCGGCTGTCCGCCAATACATGCTGGCGACGCCTTTAGTAGACACGGTGGGGGTGGCCTTGACTCATGTGCAAGTCGATGGGCTGGTTAATGCTAACCTAGGGCTCAATATCCCGCTCAATGGTGAGCAGCCTCATGCCGAGGGGAGAGTGAGCTTTACCGGCAACCAGGTATCGATTCAGGCACCCGATATGCAACTGGATAACCTATCCGGCGAGCTGGCCTTTAGCGACGACACCCTCACCACTCAGTCGATGCAGGCTCAATGGTTAGGGCAGCCCGTCAGCCTCCAGTTTACGGGCGAAACCGTGGCGGCCGGGTATCAGCTTGACTTAGGTATGGATGCGGATTGGGATGTGGTGCCATTGCTGGACATGCTTTCGTTGCCACTTGACGCTTACCTGGCGGGCGGTGCACGTTGGCAGGCGGGGCTCGATTTAACCTTAAATGATACCGGTTTTGATTATCGGCTCGGTGTGGATGTCGATACCACGCCGTTGCAGTCGACGTTGCCCGCGCCACTTAACAAACCACGCTGGCAAAAAGGGCAGGCCCGTATCGAGGCGACCGGGAACAGTGAAGGCTTGACCGGGCGTGTGGCGCTTCCTGGCGTGAATTATCAAGCGAGCATCAATACCCAAGGCCGGCGTCCGCAGTTTACTGCCAGTCAATGGCAGATTGGTGAGCAAGGTAGCCGCTTATTGGCAACGCGTGGTCATCGTTTTGATCTAAAGCTTGAGCAACTCGATCTCGCGGCTTGGAAGCGAGTTTGGCAGCAGGCCAGCCAATCCTGGCCGAGCGGAAGCGGGCCATATCCTGCTTTACCCATGCCGCAGCGTATTAATGCCAAGATCGAGACGGTGAGAGCAGACCCTTTAGCGTTTCACGATGTGTCTTTAGCGGCGCGACACAAAGCCGAGGGCTGGGATCTGTTAATGGGCAGTCGTGAGCTAAGCGGGCAAGCCATGTGGCCGACACAGGGGCGCTTGAACGTTGAGATTGATCATTGGCATATCAATCGTCGGTTAACCGAGGACGAACAGACGACGGATAAGCCGCTTTTTGAACCTGTGGATACCCGGGCGAGTCCGGAAGAGAAAGCTTTGCTTGCTGCGATTCCGCCGACACACTTGGTGATTGAGGATCTGTGGTTGCAAGGGTATCGGCTCGGGCGCGTTGAGGCGGTACTCGATAAGAAAGCCTCACAGGTCGACCTGACTTCTCTGACGCTGGAGAGTGGGAAAAACCACGCGTCCATCAGCGGCCATTGGTTGATTGATGAGCAAGGCCATCATCAAACCGCGTTAACCCTCGCGCTAGGCGGGGAGAGTACGTCAGATCTCATGGGACGATTTGGTATCAGTGGCGGGATCCAAGATGCCAGCTTCACAACGCAAGCCTCGTTAGATTACGCGGGTCTGCCTTGGAAAGTCGATATTGCCAGCCTTAATGGTGATATCCGCTCTGATGTTAAAGACGGCTATATAAGCGGGGTGGGAGGCGCTGGGAAGCTGTTAGGGCTTTTCAGTCTCGACTCCATTCTGCGTAAAATTCAGCTCGATTTTTCGGGCGTATTTGAAGATGGTTTGGCCTTTGATGACATTACCGGGCGGGCTGTGATCACAAATGGCGTGGTTGTGACGGATAATATCCGCATGGATGGGATTGCCGGTGATATGGTTATTAAAGGGATTGCCAATTTGGTGACCAATCGCGTGAACGCCGATGTGCGGTTTACGCCGGATATTACCTCTGGGATCCCAGTACTGAGCGCATTTGCGGTCACGCCGCAGACGGCGCTGTATGTGTTAGCGGTCACCACCGCCATTTCACCCGTGGTGGACGTTTTCACCCAAGTCCGTTATCAAGTAAGCGGGCCGATAGGGACGCCCGATATCAGGGAAGTGTCGCGTGATAAAGAGGCACTCGCTTTGCCAGCCGACGCGACGGAACGATTGCGCCAACAAGCAGAAAACGCCAAGGAGTGAGCATGATGAAAGCAGGTGTTGTCCAGATGACATCCAGCGCCGATCCCAGCCACAACATGAAGGCATTGCAAGCCAGTTTACATCGGTTAAGCGAGCAAGGGGTGAAACTGGCTCTCACCCCAGAAAATGCCCTAGTGTTTGGCGGCAAACAAGATTATCAGCGCCATGCCGAGCGATTGGGTCATGGTCCACTGCAGCAACAGCTTGCCGAACTGGCCCATCATTACGACCTTTGGCTGGTGGTGGGGGCCTTTCCGATTCAAAACGACAATGGCATGTTAAGCAGTACGAGCTTGGTGTTTGACAACGCCGGACACTTGCGCGGCAGTTACGACAAATTGCACCTATTTGATGTAGAAGTGGCCGATGCCCACGGACGGTATTGCGAGTCTGACTACTTTGAGGCCGGTGACCGTCTCGCCACACTCGATACGCCCTTTGGCTGCCTTGGATTAAGTATCTGCTACGATGTTCGTTTTGCACCCATGTATCAAGCGCTACGCGCCCAAGGTGCCGATATCATAACCGTGCCAGCGGCCTTTACCCGCGTGACCGGTCAAGCGCATTGGGAAACCTTGTTGCGGGCGCGAGCAATAGACACCCCTGTCTCTTATAAACATCTACCAGCACAGCAAAAAAGGCCTACTACATAGTATGAAGATTTCTGCTTGACACAACACACAGCAATATACGATAAACCAGGAGAGAACAATACAGGCACAGAAAAGACACAACTA
>NZ_MEBQ01000011.1:0-57262 GCF_001722105.1 Salinivibrio sp. SS3
CTCTGCTCTGTGTCGGCGGCTCTGGGCTCTGGTTCTGGCTCTGGCTCTGGCTCTGGCTCTGGCACGGTATTGGCTTCGCTTTCGCTATCAGATGCAAGGGTTTCTTGCGATTGTTGCGGGCTCGCCTCATCAATCGGTGTTTCTACCGATGTGGTTGACTCTGCCGTCTCTTCCGCCCCGTCTGACGCAGTCGTTGGCGACGCTTGTTCTGGTTCAGGCTGTGTCTGGTCTTTTTTCCGACCCAAACCCAACCATGACATAAATCCACGTTTCTTTTTTTCTGCCATTGGCAAATCCTAAAGCATGCTTGATACAATCAGCGACTCAATACCGAATCGACATAGTCTATCACCTTCTTTACGGTCAAAAAATCTATGGTTAAACGCGCCAACCGCAAATCTTCATCGGCTCACGCCTCTCGGGGAGCTGGGTCTGTTCGTATTATTGCTGGCCGCTGGCGTGGCCGTAAGCTTGTGGTGCAAAATGCGCAAGGGTTACGCCCGACGACCGACCGGGTAAAAGAAACCGTGTTTAATTGGCTGTCACCCTATTTACCGGGGGCACGCTGTCTGGATGTGTTTGCTGGCAGTGGCGGATTGGGCTTTGAGTCCCTCTCTCGCGGCGCCGCTTGGACGCAGTTTTGCGAAAAAAACCCCGCGGCAGCCAAGCAACTGCGAGATAACCTCGCGCAGCTTGGCGCAGAGAATGCGCAAGTAGACAGCACCGATGCCCTAGCGCTTCTCGCGACCCCGCCGCAAAACGGCCCATTCGATGTGGTCTTCGTCGATCCCCCGTTTCATCAAGGGTTGCTTAACGACACCTTGGCTGCGCTAGAAAACAACGGATGGCTCGCACCTGGGGCATGTATTTACGTTGAAGCGGAAAGTGAGCTGGATGACTATCACGTCCCAGGAAGCTGGCACTGCCACCGTGAAAAGCGTGCTGGACAAGTCAACTTCCGTCTCTATTTCAACGACAAGGCATAAGAGAAACGCAATGAAAGGATTAATTTTACTCGCCAAAGCCGCCATCGCCTTTGTGTGGCTCGTATTGATTGCCAATATTGTCCATCCGTTTCCGGGTGTGGCCGCCATGGCACTTTATATTATGACGGGTTTTTTGCTGGTCATGCACGGGCTACAAATGCTGATTTTTTTGGGGGCGTTTGGCGATAAAATTGCCATGAGCCGCTGGGAAAAGTGGTCAATCCTAATTTTTGGGATTTTTGCGCTGCTCGATATTCGCCGCAAGCATATGATGTAGCCCTCACTCACGACTATGCTGGCATTGCCAGCATAGTTCAAAACTGCCGGCGTTCTCTTCCCCACAGTGCTCGCATACCCAGTGCGTCTCGCTTTGCGCTTCATACGCCTGCAGTAGTTGCCTTGCTTGAGCGACGTTTTCTGGGGCAACCCATAAGGTCACACCTTGCACATCGGCGGGTAACTCGCCCACTGCTGCACTTAACGCTTCGCCTTTCAATACACAATCAATGTGGTGGCTGGCTAACAGGCCTTTTAGGCTATGGGCCTCCAGTGTATTCATCGCTTGATAGACTTTTTCCATCCTCACCCTCCTTGAGCGATCACCACCGAGGCACTGATCAGTGCTTGCGCGAAAAAGTAACTCGACATCACCATCGCTTGTGCAGGGCGAAATTCACCTTTAAAGCGGACAAACGCCAGCACCGTATCTGACACCATAAAACAGATAGCGCCAGCCAGTGCGAGCGCCGCCGCGGGCGAGTGGGTATTCAGCCAATATTCACCCGCCGCCCATACCATCTGGGTGATCACGGCAATATACACGGCCACAGGCAGCGCGAGCTGGCCTAAGTTTGGGAGCAGTAAAAGAAAGACGATAATGCCCAGTCCCGATAGCATAGCGGGCAACCACCACACCATATGGCCATCAAACTGTGCCCAAAACGCGAAGATATAGACAAGATGGGCGAGCAAAAAGCTGGTTAACCCCTGCACAAATCTGTCTTTAGGGAGCATTAAAAAGACATCACCCACCACGGAAAACAACAACGCGACGAACACCCATTGCGCATAATGAGAGGCGCTAATGTGAGTGCCCACTATCGCCATTAGCATCACAATAGTCAGCGGTTTAAACAGATAAAACTGCCAACGCGGGCCCCGGTAGGCTGCGGAGATATGCAGCAGTCCAGAACAACAGACAGCGAACCAGCTCCACATGAGTATCATTCCTTTCAAGACAAGGACGCCAAGTCTAGGCAGGCTGGCGGAGATGTCCAGCGTCCCTTGATGAGAACAAGATCCAGTTTAAAAAAATCGTAACGTTAACCGTGAGGTGACAACCGATCATTATGGTTAGCTAACCACTCCATTGCGGCCACACTTGCGCGTAAAAACCAATTGCCCCCGCGGTAAACAGCAGGATAAGCCCCGCGGCAAGCCGCCAAATCAATCGGTTGCTTCGCGGCACTAATTCTGACTCACAATATTTGCTCACCGATATAAATTCACGTATATCGTCCACTTCGTAACCCTCTTCATGAACGACCTTATTACGAATCGTCGCCACAAAGCGCAACTTCTTGATCACCTCATGCGGCAGCCGTTTTTGGCTACTGTCGATAAGCTGATGAAGCCCCTTCCCTTCGGCGTGATAGTGCTCACGCAGCAAGCTTTCTAGGCGCTTACTGTGCTTAATCACCACTGCGACGTCATCCATGGTCTCTCTCCTTACCGGCTCCCACCTTATAAGTATGGTGGTTTTTATACCATTGAGGGGCATCAGGCTTCATGATTGCGATCTGATCCTGTCATCCTATATTCAATCAGTTATGACCGCCCTTGTCGTCAAAAGTGTCATCATTTATGGCACCAACCACGCGGTGGCGCGATAACGCTGGAGTACAGCAGTGGTCAACGCCGCCCCCGCAAAGGCATACACCGTCAGTAAGGGGATCCAAACCAGTGCGGGCGATAAGGTGGGCCAATAAGCACGCACGGGCCAGAGAAACACCGGGTGAATCAGGTAGATACCGAGACTATAACGACTTAAGGTCGCCAACCACGATGGGGTTGCTTTCCCCGCTCGCCATTGCCTCACCGCCAGAAACAGGGCAGCACTGATCAGTACCGTATTAACCGTGGTATACGACAGCCACCCCTCGGTAATATATTGTTGATGCGTAACACTGGTGGTCAACACGTGATACTCAGTCATCCCCAACGCCAACAGGCCCAACCCCCACCACAGTGACAACGCACGTGGCGCTTGGTGCAGCCAATAGCCGAGCCATAAGTAACCGCCGTACAGGATAAAATCATTCCGCCACCAGCCATGCGCGCCGGTTAAATACCAAGCGGTGACGCCTATCCACGCCATGCCAACCAACGCCACTGCCCATGGCGGTAAGCGTGGCACTAACGGACGCAGCAAGGGCACCCAAAGTAGCAGCGGAATGTAATAGTAGAAAAAACCGAGGTGATAATAGGTTTCATGATCAGGCGCCGCCTCGAGTGTTTGAACGACGGTCTGCCACGAAAAACCATCCGGCGTCATTCCAGACAGGCACGCAAAAGCCAACGACCACACCAAAAAGGGCACCACCACCTTAACCACGCGGCGGCGGATAAAATGGCGCAAACTGAAAGGGCGCGTCGACGAGAGCAACAGTAAGCCCGAGATCATGATAAAAATCGGCACTGCCCAGCGACTCGCACTGTTTAGCCCCACCGCGACGGCCCAATCACTCAGCGCGATATCACCGATTTGAAACCGATACGGGCCGAGTACATGAATCGCCACCACGAAAAAAGCGGCGAGGACACGCAATATGTCGAGGTAATCAATATGTGTCTGTGTTTTAGTCTGTTGCATTTGTTAACACTTTTAACCCGTTACCGATTCGAGCACCCATCCATCATACGCCAATTTCCCGTCAAATGATGTCCGTTAAAGTCATTATCCAGTCAAATATGTTATTTTTTAAGTTAATTAGCAGCACACAGATCGCGTTTTAACCTTAATAACTAGCTTTTAATCTTGCTATTTAAGTTAAAAAACAATTAACATTCGGCCTCCTTTTCCCATAGACGGGAAATGCAGTACAACCAAGGAGACCAATCCCATGCACTCAAGTACCACTGAGCAACAAGGTGGGCCGCACAAGCGCACACTGTTTACGCGCTTTCTCGATACCGTCGAGTGGCTCGGTAACCTGCTCCCTCATCCAGTGACTTTATTCGCGATTTTCTGTGTCGCTATCCTGCTCGCCTCGGGTATTGCTGGCTACTTTGATGTGTCTGTCGCCGACCCCCGCCCAGAGGGTGCCAAAGGGCGCGCGGCCGATGGCATGATTTATGTGCAAAGCCTGCTCAACGCCGAAGGCTTGCAAATGATCGTCACCAATTTGGTGAAAAACTTTACCGGCTTTGCCCCACTCGGCACCGTTCTGGTCGCCATGCTCGGTGTGTCAGTCGCAGAGCACTCCGGGCTGCTGTCCGCTTCGATGCGCGGGCTGGTGATGGGCGCGTCGCGTCGCACCGTGACCTTTACCATCGTGTTCGCCGGTATTATCTCGAATACGGCTTCAGAGCTTGGTTATGTGGTGTTAATCCCGCTTGCGGCGATGATTTTCCACTCATTAGGCCGCCATCCATTAGCCGGGCTTGCCGCCGCGTTTGCGGGTGTATCCGGCGGCTATTCAGCCAATTTATTGTTGGGAACTGTCGACCCTTTGCTCTCAGGGATCACCGAGTCAGCCGCGCAGATGATTGACCCGGATTACAGCGTTGGGCCTGAAATGAACTGGTACTTTATGTTCATTTCTACCTTCTTCATTGCCATTGTGGGCGCGTGGATCACCGATAAGATTGTCGAGCCTAAGCTCGGTCAGTATGACCACAGCCAAGCCTCTGAAGATGTCGCCGCCGCCTCCGCGAGCAAGCTGAATGATGACGAGAAACGCGGCTTGCGCAATGCCGGGATTGCGGTGCTGATTGTCAGCGGTATTTTAGCGCTCACCATTGTCCCTGAGTGGGGGCCACTGCGTCACCCCGAGACCAATGAAGTGGCAGGCTCGCCGTTTTTGAAAGGCATTGTGGCCTTTATCATGGTGTTCTTTGCCGTCCCAGGTATCGTGTTTGGCCGCACCGTCGGCACCATCAATAACGATCGCGACGTGATTGATTCGATGTCTAAGTCGATGAGCGCCATGGGCATGTATATCGTGCTGGTGTTCTTCGCCGCGCAATTTGTGGCCTTCTTTAAATGGACTAATTTTGGCCAAGTGATTGCCGTCGGCGGTGCTGACTTCCTGCAAACCATCGGTTTAACAGGGCCAGCGTTGTTCTTTGCCTTCATCTTGATGTGTGGCCTGATTAACCTCTCGGTCGGCTCAGCATCCGCGCAGTGGGCCATCACTGCCCCGATCTTTGTACCGATGTTAATGCTGGTCGGGTATGCCCCAGAGACGATTCAATCGGCCTACCGGATTGGCGATTCAGTGACCAACATCATTACCCCGATGATGAGTTACTTCGGGCTGATTTTGGCGGTGGCGTGTCGCTATGTGAAAAATCTGGGGATTGGTACCTTGATTGCCACCATGTTGCCTTATTCGATGATCTTTATGGTCGGATGGAGCATCCTATTCTACGTATGGGTGTTCGTGCTCGGTCTACCCGTTGGCCCTGGCGCAGAAACCTACTACAACTTCAACCAGTAACTTATCGTTATTCGGTGTTAAGGCAAGCGCTCGCGCTTGCCTTTTCTTTTTGCCGCGGCGCTTTTCCCACAAGTGTCATTTTCATCCATCCCTCAAGACGGTTATAGTAAGTCTATCTCAGTGATGGTAAACCAAGATGACAGATCTCGCCGACAGTCAGGATCAGCCGGCTTTTGATGCGCACTCTCTCGCCCGTGAAGCAGTGCTGAGCGATGCATTTAAACACCAGATAACACCTTTTTGGCAACAGCGTGAACAAGGCTACTTCCACGGTGAGGGCGGGTTGCGTTTGCACTGGTGCAGCTTTACCCATCCGCAGAACACGCGGGCAGTCGTGGTGGTCAATGGCCGCATAGAAAGCGTGATGAAGTATCAAGAGATCTTTTATGACCTCTTTCAGATGGGCTATGACGTCTACAGCTTTGATCACCGCGGCCAAGGGTTGTCCGAGCGGCTCGTGATCAAACCGCGCGATCTGGGTCATGTCGAACGCTTTGACGACTATGTCACTGATCTAGCGACTTTTATGCAATTTATTGCCGCGCATCGGCAATACGACCAAACATTTATGCTCGCCCACTCCATGGGCGGAGCCATCGCCACACTCTATGCGCACCAATTTCCCCATGCCATAGACGGGCTTGCGATGACCGCACCGATGTTTGGTGTGCAAGTGAATCCTTGGCTTGGGCGTATCGCGCCTTGGCTATGCCGCTCGTTAGCGCGCTATCAGCATCCACCTCGCTTTGGGCCCGGCCAAGTGGGTTATCGCCATGTTCCGTTTGAGCAAAACCGCTTAACCCATTCACGCGCACGCTACGCCTGGTTTCGTCAGCTCTACATCAATCAGCCCCAGTTGCAAATCGGCGGGCCAAGTGCGCGCTGGATTGCCGAGGGCATGGGAGCGGCCCAGCACTGTTTAGCCATCGCCCCCCAATTGGCGACCCCGATACTTATTTGCCAAGCCGGCGGCGAACAGATTGTGTCTAATCCCGCCATGGCCGAGTTCCATTTTTTACGCCGGCAAGCCAATCAGCCGAGTCAATGGCAGTTTTTCCAAGGTGCGCGGCACGAAATCTTGTTTGAAACCGATACACATCGCCAAGCAGCATTCACGGCCATCGATGGTTTTTTTCAAACTCAGTGCCAACGTTAAAAGCGGAAATCGAACAGTGAGAAGGTTCCCTTTTTCGCCGTCGTCAGTTGCAGTAGACTCAAACATACTGTGATTGTGATCGCCTAACTAATGAGGACATGATGTACAAACTCGTCGCTTCTGATCTCGATGGTACCCTGCTCACCCCAGAGCACAGTATCGCACCCTATACCAAACAGGTGTTGGAACAACTGCATCAGCAAGGCATCCACTTTGTATTTGCCACCGGGCGTCATCATGTTGACGTGGCTAGCATTCGTGAGACCGTCGGCATTCCTGCATACATGATCACCTCCAATGGCGCACGCGTGCATGACAGCGATGACAATTTGGTATTCCAACACAATGTTGACCCTGAGATTGTTGCCAACCTCATCAATGAGGTGAAACAAGATCCGACCGTCACTATTCATCTGTATCGCGATAATGACTGGCTGCTGAGCAAAATGGATGAAGAGCTCGCCCGCTATCATAAAGACTCTGGCTTTAACGCCCAGGAGTTTGATGTCGACAACCCACCGGTCGATAACATCGCGAAGATTTTCTTTATTCGCCACGATCACGACCACTTACTCAAATACGAACACCAGTTTTTGTCCCAGTATGGCGAGAGCATCAGCGTGGCATTTTCGACGCCATTCTGCTTGGAAGTCATGGGGAATGGGGTGTCCAAAGGCGCGGCGTTAGAGGAAGTGGCACGCCGTCATCAGCTCAACTTGGCCGACTGTATCGCCTTTGGTGATGGCATGAACGATGTGGAAATGTTGCGCGCCGCTGGGCAAGGCTTGGTGATGGCCACCGCCCAAGCACGTGTCAAATCCACCCTCTCAGATAAAGCCATTATTGGTAGTCACGCTGATGAAGCGGTAGCGCGCTATTTGAAAGCGCACCTATTAGACTCCCTTTTATAAGCGACCTGGCTCACACCATGAGCCAACAGGCGTCTGATAGCGATGCACTATTCCCCCGCCATCGCCAAGATTGCCTGCCATTGCGCTGTGGTAACCGGCATCACACTCAGCCGGTTACCTTTTTTCACCAACGGCATCTCAGACAGAGCCGGGTTTTGCTTCATTTCA
Organism: Salinivibrio sp. SS3; assembly: GCF_001722105.1. Classification (NCBI taxonomy): domain Bacteria; kingdom Pseudomonadati; phylum Pseudomonadota; class Gammaproteobacteria; order Vibrionales; family Vibrionaceae; genus Salinivibrio; species Salinivibrio sp. SS3. Next base: position 7,943 of record NZ_MEBQ01000011.1, read on the forward strand.
GCCAACTTAATCAGTGGCAGATGACGCTGATATGCCACATCCACCATAAACCAACGCGGTATTTCAGGCGTGGCTTTCGGATCAAAGTAGCCGCTTTGTGGCTCAAACTGAGTATGATCGGGGTAACACGCGCGCACGACGGTGGCGATCCCCACCACACCGACGTGTTTGCACGAGGAGTGATAAATCAACACTTCATCGCCAACGCTTACCTCATCACGCAACATATTGCGTGCCTGGTAATTGCGCACACCCTCCCAACATGAAACCTTTTGCTGCTTTAGTGTGTCTATCGAAAAGGTATCTGGCTCTGTTTTAAATAACCAATAACTCATGCTAGCTTGCTCTTAACCGGATGATGGCGGCAATCTTGCCCTGCCCGTAATCCAGGCGCAAGCCTCTCTTTTCGCTCAGTACAAGGAGTTTTTCGTGCCATCTTTTCGCCCTCTTATTATCGCGTCGGTCAGTATGCTGACCCTCGCAGCTTGCAGCAGCAGTCCTTCGGGCCCCGTAGAGCTTGGGCATCGTAGCGATAAAGTTGACACGGGTCTGGTTCATACGCCGCAGCCTTTTATGCAAACCGGCCAAATCTCTGTCAGTCCCGAAACAGCTAGCTTCACGCCGTGCGGCAGTCAAAAGCAATATTGGCTGGATTTAACCGCCGATCAACGCGCAACCTTATCCCAGCAGGCCGGGCCGGTATACAGTGAATTTGAGGGCTACTTTACGCCGGTGTCACGCCGCGGATACAGTGCTGATTACCCCGCCGCGGTGACCATGACACGCTTAAATATGCTCACCAGCGAACTAGAGGGATGCGCGCAACCGCGTAATACCTTGTTGGCGGAAGGACAGACCCCGACCACCTGGTCGGCGGCCGTCGGTCAAGGACACCTCGCTTGGGAAAGCGAGCAAGACTCACAAGAGCGCCCGCTCAGCGGACAAAGCATGAGCCAAGAGCAAGCACAATTCCGAGCCCAACAAGCCGCTTTAACGCTTAGCGCGCAAGGCTGCCAACAAAGCGCTAACACCCTCTATGGCTGGCAAGCACGTTTAAAAACAGCGAAAGGCACTTACCAAGGGTGTGCGATCTTGCCGTCAGTGGATACCAGTCAGCATTGGGCGGGCGAATACCAAGGTACCAGCCAGTCGCCCGGCCAACCGACACTGACCACACAACTGACCTTGCTGCCCGATCATAGCGCCATCACCAGCTACCACCCACAAGGGGAAGCGGTGACCAAAGAAACCGGGATTTGGCAGCCGATCGGGGACAATCAAGTGCAAGTGCTCACTACTCGCAGTGGTGAGCAAATGGTGGTGTCTGAGCGCATATATACACGTAACGGGTTTACCCTCACCGCCTCCGAGGAAACCTTTAATGGCAATACCTACTCATTAGGTCATGACGGCTTAACGCTGAGGCTCAAAGTCGGGGATGCCGTGAACGTATCAAACCAAACCGGCATTAAAGGCAGCGCCGAGAAAAACCCGCGCGTTGAGCAAGCACTCAAAGACTACCTCAGCGATAACGGCCAAACCGGCCCACTCACCTATCGCTGGCTCACCCACGATCTCAATCAAGACGGGCAGCCTGAGCTGTTGGTCTTGACCGACAGCTGTGGCAGTGGCGGCTGCACCTTATTGGTGTTTAAAGGCGACGCGCAAGGCTGGCAGTTTAATAGCCGCATGACACTGGTGCATGTGCCGCTTTTATTAGCACGCAACCAAAGCCAGGGTTGGCATGATCTAATCGTGCCGGTCGGTGGCGGTGGTGCGCCTGCCGGCCACCATGTGATGCGATTTGATGGGCAGCGTTATCCACTTAACCCCAGCACTGCCCCTCGCGCGCCCAAACCGGATGGCTCAGACACAGCATTATTTGCCGATGGCATCTATGCCACCCAGCAAGGGGCGGTATTGGGAGAAGAATAACGCAGACACGCGCCCGTGGCACGCGGGCTCGCATTCCTTGTCGGACTTGCGCACAATAGCGACCCGACACCTTAAGGAGAGTCTGATGGCCCGTTCGCCTTGCCGCCAATGCGGTTTTACCTATCACTGTATCTGTCACTGCTATTGGCCGCTGGAAAGCCAATTGCAATGTGTGCTGGTGATGCACGAAAACGAAGCGGCGCGCCAATCCAACACCGGCAAACTGGTTAAAGCAGCGCTGCCCCACACTCAGATAGAGATATGGCAACGCAAGCAACCACCGCAAGCCTTGCTCGACAGCTGGGCGCGCGGTGATGTGTCACCTTGGTTGTTGTTTCCCAGTGATGATGCTATCCCGGCAGATAGGCTATTTGCTGACGCGGTTCGGTCTGTCTCTTGCGCGGATGGGTCAGTCTCTTGCGCGGAGGCGTTAGCCGCCACCAAAGCGCCTCGCGCGCCGTTACAGTTTGTGGTGCTGGATGCGACTTGGCAGCAGGCGCAAAAAATGCTCAATAAAAGCCCGTGGCTCCATCGTCTGCCGCGGGTCAGTTTGCCGTCGACTGCGGCCTCACAATATACACTCAGGCGCAACCAACCACCGGGACACTTGTGTACCAGTGAAGCGGTGAGTGCATTACTACGAAGCCAAGGCGACGTGAACGCCGCCACGCAGCTGGACCATTTTCTGGTCCACTTTATGAAGAGCTACGAGGCCGATCGCCACCATCACACCACACCGCTCGCCGCCCCCAAGATGCTGCCCCCAAAAGAATGAACAAAAAACGCCGAGCACAGCGCACTGCCATGCTCGGCGTTTAAGCCATTTATGGGCTACAGCTTAAAGCGGCTGATCTCTTGCTCAAGGCTATGAGAAAGCTCGGATAACGTCGCGGCTTGACGCGCGGCTTCATCCGCTTCGGTCGATAGCTCATTGGACACATCGCGAATGCCCTCTGAGTTACGGGTGATCTCCGCGGTGACGCTCGATTGCTCTTCCGCTGCCGAAGCAATTTGGGTGGCCATATCGCTAATTTGGCTTACCGCCGCGACAATCTGGCTCAAGCTTTCGTTCGCCGCACTGGCATCGTCCACACTGGCATGCGCACGTTGCTGGCTATCTTGCATCATAGTCACCGCGCGACCGGTTGCCTGCTGCAAGGTATCAATCATCTGCTGAATTTCGGTGGTTGAAGCATGGGTACGCTGGCTCAATATCCGTACTTCATCGGCTACCACCGCAAAGCCACGGCCATGCTCACCGGCGCGTGCTGCTTCAATCGCGGCATTCAATGCCAGCAGATTGGTTTGCTCGGCCACTTCTTGAATGGTCGACAAGATGCTAGTAATGCTATGCGCATGCTGGTCGAGCTCGCCAATAACACCGGTTGCCGCTTCCACTTCACGGGCAAGCTCGGTGATCGAGTGCTTACTTTGCTCCACTTGCTGGCCGCCATCGTTGGCGACGCTTTCGGTCTCTTGGGCGGTGCGCGCGGTATTATCGGCATTGCCGGCAATATCTTGGGTCGCCGAGGCCATTTCATGGATAGCGGTCGCCACCATATTGATTTCATCTTGCTGATGACCAATACGGGTGGAGCGCTCTTCGGCTTGTGCCGCGGTCAGCTCGGCCTGTTGCTTGAGCGAGCCAGACAACTGGCGCAAATGCGACACCATGGTGTGCATGTTGCCGACAAAGCGGTTGAAGTTGTTGGCGAGTTTGCCAATTTCATCATTGCTGTGTGGCTCAAGGCGCTGGGTTAAGTCCCCTTCACCGGAGGCAATTTCTTCTAGCGCAGCGGACACATTGAGCAAGTCACGGAACAACACGTGCATCAACCACGTCACGGCACCGGCCACCAACAAAGTGATCACCACCGCGGTTAGCATTAGGTCGAACAAGGTATCACGCTGGCTGGCGTATTCGGTGCGCTTATCCAGCTCAATGGCCAGTACCCAATCAGTATTAGGAACCGAGGCAAAATAAAACAGTTTATCAACCCCATCGACAGGCAGTTCCACCAGCGATTGCTGTGCCAACGCCTGACGCACGCGGTTTTCATTCAGCTCAGGAGACAAGCTACGATACGGTTTTAGCAAGCGCGCTTTGTCTTTGTGGGCGAGGAAGGTGCCATCGGCGCCTAACAGCATCGCGTTCGCATTTTTGCCCACTTTTAATTGGGTCACGTCACGGATCAGCTGGTCAATCAACACATCTGCGCCCACCACACCCATCAATTCGCCATTGCGACGTACTGGCTCGGCCAAAGTCACCAACATCGCACCGGTAATCGCATCACTGTAAGCAGTGGTAATAATCGGGCTACCTGCACTCACGGCTTGCTTGTACCACGGACGGACGCGAGGGTCATAATCATCGCGGTTGCGTTCTGGGCGCGAGCGATACATGGCGCCTTGAGGAGTACCATAATAGATATCGTCAAACCCACCGGCCTCACGCGCTTGCTGTAAATAGCTCACACGATGGCTACTGCTGGTGTAATCGGTGAAGGCACTGGTGATATCAGCACGGATTTGCACCCAACCGCTGATCGATTCGGTCGCCGCAGCGGCGATACCACTGACGCGGCTATAGATGCTCGACTGGGTTTGGGCTTGAATTTGGCTTACAGCAAGCCAGGTGAGAAAGGCGGCCATCAGCAATACAGCAGATAAGCATGCCCCAATTAATTTTTGTTTTAGTGATAACTGCATGGGAACGGCTCTCAAAGCAACGACAGGTTAATTCCAAACTCCCCGATAACCGAGGTAGCAATAGTGAACAGCCGTCACCCCGTCCCTAGGGTACCGCGAGCCCATCCTGCGCGTCGCGGGTTCACAGCGCCGGATAATTTTTATCCGACATGGCAAGCGCGCGCTAATGTAACAGCGCGCAAGAAAGATTGCCATTTTTTAGACAAAAAACAGTCAACTAGAGAAGATTTAGAATCAAGATCACACATGCTGCCCGGCGACCCAGCCGGAGCTCCAAGCCCATTGGAAGTTATAGCCGCCGAGCCAGCCGGTAACATCAAGCACTTCACCGATAAAATACAGGCCGGGGATATCTCGCGCTTCAAGCGTTTTCGAGGAAATAGAGTGGGTATCTACCCCGCCAAGTGTCACTTCTGCGGTGCGGTAACCTTCAGTGCCGTTTGGCGCAATAGACCACTGGTGAAAGTAGTGATGAAGCTGATCGAGCTGCTTGTCATCGAGCTGCTTGAGCGGTTTATCCGGCAAGCTATCGCGCGCAATCAAGACCTCGACCAAGCGTTTGGGGAATAGGCGAGACAGTGCGGTTTTTAAGGTTTGGTTGGGGTGCTTATCACGCATCGCCACCAGCACGTCTTTTAGCGACTCACTAGGGAGTAAATCGATGGTGACCGCTTCACCCGGCTGCCAAAACGAGGAGGTTTGCAAGACCGCCGGCCCCGATAAGCCGCGGTGGGTAAAGAGCAGGTTCTCGGTAAAGCAGACGCCAGACTCGGTGGTTATCGAACATGGTACCGACACCCCGGAAATATCGGCAAAGCGAGTTTTATCTTCTTGGTGCAAGGTATACGGCACCAAGGCGGCGCGGGTGGGCAGCACTTTTAAGCAAAATTGCTCGGCAAGCTGGTAACCAAAAGGGGTGGCGCCAAGCTTGGGCATCGAAAGGCCGCCCGTGGCGACTACCAACGACTGGCAGCGTACCGGCTCACCATTGAGTTTAAGGCGAAAGCCGGTTTCTTCTTTTTCGATATCATGCACTTCACAGCGATAGCGTTGACTGATGGTGGCTTGGTCGCATTCGGCCAAGAGCAAGTTGACGATATCTTTGGCGCTGTCATCACAAAATAACTGGCCATGGTCACGCTCGTGATAGGCCACACCATGGGTGGCCACCAGACCAATAAAGTCCCATTGGCTGTATTGCGCCAATGCGGATTTGACGAAGTGCGGGTTTTCACATAAGAAGTTATTGGCGGTGACGTCATAGTTGGTGAAATTGCAGCGTCCGCCGCCCGAGATCAGGATCTTGCGGCCCGGCTTTTTGGCATGATCTACCACCAAAACACGGCGACCACGTTGGCCAGCTTGTGCCGCACACATCAATCCGGCGGCACCGGCGCCAATCACAATTACATCATACTCAGTCACACGCTTACCTGTTTATTCTCTGCTCACCCTGTGGGAGCGGCATTGTAGCAGCCCGCACGTGAGCGGCAAGCGCGATTTAACGCGCCTGCGCTTCAGGCGGTGGCACCATGGCATCGGCACCCTGCGCCATCAGGCTTGGATCCATATGCAGCGTACGGGTTGGAAGAGCAATATCCGCACCGTGCTGATGAATAATACCAATCACTTGCAGCAATACATCTTGCTTCACGCGGTGATAGCGTTGCCAGTTCACCGTTTTGGTGAAGGTGTAAATAAAGAAATCGAGCGAGTGTGGGCCAAAGCTGTTGAAGTTCACAATCAAGGTTTGTCGCGTTTCGATATCTGGGTGAGCCTCAAGCATGGCATACACATCATCAATCACCGCGCTCATTTTATCGGCGTCTTGGTAACGTAGTCCGATAGTTTCATAGATGCGGCGGTTAAGCATCCGCGAGGGGTTTTCCACCACCACGTTGCTAAATACCGAGTTGGGCACGTATAAAGGACGTAAGTCAAAGGTGCGTAACACCGTCATGCGGATACCAATTTTTTCTACCGTGCCTTCGATATTGCGATCAGGCGAGCGTACCCAGTCGCCGACTTTAAACGGGCGATCAAAGTAAATCATCACCCCACCGAAAAAGTTTGACAGTAAATCCTTGGCGGCAAAACCAACAATTAACCCCCCGACACCCCCGACGGTCAGTAGGCCTGAGACACTGACCCCCAAACTTTTGAGCAAGGACAACGCCCCGGCGCACACAAAAAGCGCACGCAGCACGTTCCCCAAGGTGTTGATAGTGGTGTGATCGCGTTTGCTGGCTTCAATCATCACCTGCTCGCCACTATTCACCAGGCGTAACAGCACCCAGATAATGACCCAGATCACTACCAAGTCTTGCACCAAGGTGAGCCAACTCAGTGAGACATTGCCTAAGGTGTTGTCGATAACGATTTCGAGCGAGTGCGAGGCAGGCCATAACCAAATCAATACACTTAAAGGCGTATCTATCGCCGGCCAAAGGATGTCGTCCCAGCGGGTAATGGTCTTTTCCGCCAAGGCTTTCAGCCGCCCTACCAGCACGTGCCAAACCGTCCAGGCAATAGCACTGATGCCCGTTAGAGTGACAACATCAGAGATCCATTCCCACGCCGCTGCTTCATGAAGCGACTGCCACCATTGGAGTAGGCTTTGCATGATTTCCTCAATTACGCTGTGATCCAAGTAGTTGAATCAGATTAACAAAAAAAATGCTGACCTCGGTCAGCATTTTGTCGAAATTATTGGCGTCCGCTTACCAGCCCGCAAAAGCGACAAGAAAAAAGGTCGCGAGCAAGGCACCAGACAACGCAGCGTTAAGGATGAACAAGTGGCGTACTTTGTTGCATTTTCCCACGAATACTTCATCGTGATGATGCAGATACTCCTGACTACGAATGTACTGGTACAAGCGTTTTTGCCGAGAGATATCGCCTTGGGGTGAGAGTGAGAAAAAGTTGTTATCGCCACGACAGATTTGCTGATAAAGCAGCGGATTGGCGTCGCGTAACATCACAACCAGCGCACGCAATGAAGATAGATAGCGCGCGAAATTGACTAGCATGACAGTAAATACCGCCATGATCAGGATATCACCGTTCATAGACCTCTCCCTCCGCTACGCCGGATAGCGCTCAGAGGGAGAGGTAAGTCGATTACTGCCCTGCTGAGCCGTCCATCACTGACGTAGACTCTTCAACTGCCATCGATGCCAAGTCTTTGTCGATAAAGAACAGCGCCTTGCCATCTTCGCCGACTAACTCGATCTTATCGAGTATGCCTTTAAACAGCTTCTCTTCTTCATGCTGCTCCGCTACATACCACTGCAAGAAGTTAAAAGTTGAATAATCTTGCGTGGTAAACGCAACGTGCGCCAAGCTGTTAATCTTTTCCGTAATCAAGCGCTCGTGCTGATAGGTTTCACGAAACACTTCGCCCAGTGATGCAAATTCGTGACGCGGCGCATCAATCGAACCCAAAATAGGCATCGCCCCTGTCTCACTGACGTAAGTAAACAGGCGCTGCATATGCTGCATCTCTTCTTGTGCGTGCTTATGCAGGAATCGCGCGGCTCCTTCGAAGCCTTGATCCTCACACCAAGCGCTCATTTGTAAGTATAGATTTGATGAGAAAAACTCCAAATTGATCTGCTCATTGAGCCTGTCAACCATGGCAGGTGCTAGCATATAAAACATCCTCTTTATTTGGGGTTAGCTGCCATTCTGACCAGCAGCACGTTGGTTTTCAAGCGGATCACGCCGACTAACAGCATCGATACCGAGTCTTGTATCGAATTTATGACTCGTGTCATCGTCGAATTGTTGATCGGAATGCGATCACAGTGACTGTTTTTTATACGCAAGCTCGCTAAACTGCGATGACAGCCTCATAGAAAAAGGATAACCTCATGTCATATAAGCATATTTTGGTTGCTGTCGATTTGTCAGATGATAGTGAACGCCTGCTCAAGAAAGCCGATGTCTTAGCCTGTGCCCTCGACGCTCAGCTCTCTTTAGTACACATCGACGTCAATTATGCCGAGCTTTACACCGGGCTCATCGACATCAACTTGGTCGAATCGCGTAATCGTGTGATTGAAGAGGCGCAGCAAAAGCTGAATCAACTGGCCAGTGATGCGCAAAGCTCGGTGACACATACCTTGGTCAGCAGTGGCGATCTTGCCGAAGAAATCACGGAGTCGATTCAAAACATGGGCATTGATCTGGTCGTGGTCGGCCACCACCAAGACTTTTGGAGCTCGCTGCTGTCCTCCACCAAGCAATTACTCAATAAAACACCGGTCGATTTGTTGATGGTGCCTATCCGCGACTAGCTGCACCGCCTCTCTTACCTGTGAAGGCGGTGATGCCGCCTTCTTGCTTTCATCATTGCTTTCTCTCTTATCCCCACCAAGACGAACCGATTGCGTCCCCGCGATGAAACGGTACACTGCCTTTTTATTTACGATATCGAAGGAACCGAAGTCATGGGGTATCTTAGCGGCGTCACACTGCTGTGGGCCTTTTCATTTAGCCTGATTGGCGTGTATCTCGCCGGCCAAGTGGACAGTTATTTTTCTGTGTTGATGCGTATTGTATTGGCTGGATTGGTGTTTTTGCCCTTTTTACGCCCTCGCCAAGTAAAACCAGCGTTTGCCGCCAAGCTGATGCTGGTCGGCGCCTTTCAACTCGGCATTATGTACTGCTTTTTCTATCAGTCCTTTTTATTTTTGTCGGTGCCAGAGGTGCTGCTGTTTACCGTCTTTACCCCGCTTTACGTCACCTTGATTTACGATGCCTTAAAACGCCAGTTTAGCGCTTGGTATCTGCTCACCGCCGCGATGGCGGTGCTCGGTGCCGTGGTGATCCGCTATGCCACCGTCAATCCTGACTTTTTAATCGGCTTTTTGGTGGTACAAGGGGCGAACCTTTGCTTTGCGATTGGCCAAGTCGGTTACAAGTACCTGCTTGAGAAAGAGCAAACTCAGCTGCCTCAACATGCAGTATTCGGCTGGTTCTATCTTGGCGCTTTAGTGGTGGGCATGCTGGCTTTCGCCTTGCTCGGCAACAGCAACAAGCTGCCCACGACACCCACCCAGTGGGGCGTATTAATTTATCTAGGCACCATCGCCTCAGGGCTGGGCTATTTCTTTTGGAATAAAGGCGCGACGCTGGTCAATGCGGGGGCGCTCGCGGTGATGAACAACGCTTTAATTCCAGCCGGGATTGTGGTCAATGTATTGATCTGGAACCGCGATGCGGATCTGCTGCCCTTACTCAGTGGCGGGGTACTGATTTTAGCCGCGCTGTGGTTTAACCAAACTTGGGTCAAGCGCCGCGTCGAGACCCAGCGGGGTGCCGCCCAGCGGGGTGCCGCCCAGCGGTAGGCCGCCCCGCGGAATGCCGCCCAAAGGGGTGCCGCCCAGCGATAGCACGCTCCACGTTAGGCCGTCCCACGGTGGGCCGTCCCAAAGCCTCAGTGACCCGAATGCAAAACAGGCAGGGAAGTCCCTGCCTGTTTACTTTCCCGAGAGCGAAGACTCACTCAGATAAAGGCAAACGCGTCTGAGTAGAGGTGATCACGGCTCACGCCCCGCTCTTTGCAGAACATGTCGCGCGCAACACCGGCCATTTCAAAACGGCCCGCGATGTAGATGTCATAAGCGCCGAGGCTAACAAAATCTTCCATCACCGCTTCTAACACATTGCCTACTTTGCCGCGCCACTCACCTTCGGCCTGCTCTACCACGGGCATGAAGGTAATATTATTGTGTGACTCAGCCAGAGCTTGCAGCTCGTCATGAGCATAGAGCTGACAAGGGGTACGGGCGCCCCAATAAATAAAGATTGGAGACTGTATTCCTTGGCTAATACAGTGATCGACCATGCTGCGCACGTAAGAAAACCCGGTACCGCCGGCAATCAACAATAAGGGGCGATGACTCTCACGCAACCAGGCATCACCGGCCGGTTCAGTGATTTCAAAGCTCGCTTCACCGCTTTCAAGCACGGCTTTGGCTTTTTCTACCACTTCCAAGGCAAACGGATTTTCGTCCGCCGCACCGACATGTAGCTCGAGTTCGGCACCATCTTCACGACATGGGCTACTCGCCAGCGAAAATGGGCGTTTATCTTTTTCGCCCATCACCGCCATCACGTATTGCCCTGGCTGGTAGCTTACCGCCTGCTGTGGCTTTAGGACAATGCGGTAGGTGTGACATGCCAACGGCTCAACGGCTGTCACTTCACATAGTATCGACATTCTGTTCCTCTGTTCGTTTTGCTACAGCCGATGAGGTTATAAGAAGCGGCATCACTACCGCCTTGGCTGTGTTTTATCGTTAACGGTGAATGCTAGCGCATTCCAATAGGATTAGTCTAAGATCCCTAATTCGTCCCAAATCGCGTCGACACGTGCGACGACCTCTGGGTCTTTCGCGATCGGTGTGCCCCACTCGCGATCGGTTTCTCCTTGCCATTTATTGGTGGCATCAAGGCCCATTTTCGAGCCCAGCCCCACTACAGGCGAGGCAAAGTCGAGTGAGTCGATAGGGGTATTGTCCACCATCACGGTATCGCGCGACGGATCCATACGCGTAGTAATCGCCCAGATCACGTCATTCCAATCACGCGCGTTGACGTCGTCGTCACACACTATCACAAACTTGGTGTACATGAACTGGCGCAAGAAGGACCACACTCCCATCATCACCCGCTTGGCGTGACCGGGATATTGTTTTTTCATGGTCACCACCGCCATGCGGTACGAGCAGCCCTCAGGCGGCAGATAAAAGTCGACAATCTCTGGGAACTGCTTTTGCAAAATCGGCACAAAGACTTCGTTCAGCGCCACGCCCAGTACCGCGGGCTCATCCGGTGGACGCCCCGTGTAAGTGCTATGATAAATCGGCTTTTTGCGCATGGTCAGATGCGTCACAGTGAACACATGGTGACGCTCAACCTCATTATAATAGCCGGTATGGTCGCCATAAGGGCCTTCGTCCGCGTACTCATTGGGGTCGATATAGCCTTCCATCACGATTTCCGCACTGGCCGGTACATCCAAGTCGTTGCTGATACACTTAGCCACTTCGGTTTTACTGCCCCGCAATAAGCCAGCAAATGCGTATTCCGACAAGGTATCCGGCACGGGTGTCACCGCGCCTAGAATGGTGGCAGGATCAGCGCCATAAGCCACGGTCACCGGAAAAGGCTCGTTGGGATGGGTTTGCATCCAATCATGCAAATCTAACGCGCCACCGCGATGAGCCAACCAGCGCATAATCACTTTGTTTTTGCCGATTTTTTGCTGACGATAAATGCCGAGGTTTTGCCGCTTTTTATTGGGGCCGCGGGTAATCGTCAGCCCCCAGGTCAGCAAGGGGGCGACATCCCCGGGCCAGCAGCGCATCACCGGAATCTTATCCAGATCGACCTCATCGCCGCTCAGCACCACTTCTTGGCAACGCGGACGACGCACGGTTTTAGCCGGCATATTAAGCACTTGCCGAAATACGGGCAGTTTATCGAGGGCATCACGAAAGCCTTTGGGTGGCTCTGGCTCTTTGAGATAAGCAAGCAATTTGCCCACGTCACGCAGCTCGAGCACGTCTTCTCGGCCCATGCCTAGGGCAACACGCTTAGGCGTACCAAATAGATTCGCCAGCACCGGAATGTCATAACCCACTGGGTTTTCGAATAACAGCGCCGGCCCGCCCGCTCGTAGGGTGCGGTCGCAAATCTCGGTCATCTCAAGATCGGGGTCAACCGGCTGGGTAATGCGTTTTAGCTCACCTTGCGCTTCAAGGTAGTCAATAAAATCGCGCAGATCGGAAAGTTTCATATCAGGCTCAACGGGTTAATGGTCGCCTCTATGATACCAAGTTAAGCGGTATCCGGATCGGTAAAGGCTCGACATTAGCGCGACGACAACGCAGATGCAATGTGCTGCTGCCCAAGCGGCCCTAACTGATCTTGCAAGCTACTCAACCAATCACCTTTACCCGCCTCCACCAGCAGCTGCGCCACTTGGTTGCCTTGTCGTAGCGACAGTTGTGTCTGCAGAAAATCGGCAACCGGCGCAGGCAGTGGCGATAAGTTGGCCAGCTGGCGAATCGCAGGTCCACGCAACGAGGGGTTGTCGGCCGCCGCCATCATCTGCTGCAGTGCAAAGGGTTCTGTACCGCGCGCGCGCAGCGCGTGCAAGGCCGCGAGGCTATACAAGTCCGTGCCTCGACGCCATAACCTTTCATACAGCGCGGGACGCTCAGTGGCTTGCGCCAATGCGGCTAAAATCGCATTGTCTGGCATCCACATTAAGGTCGGATCATTTAGGTACTGATCGGCTAGATACGCTAAACCATCGCCGTCATAGTCGGCGATCATGGTTACCAAGGCATCACGACGTTGGCGATAATCGGGTTGGTCGGGGTGAACCCAATCAGCAATGACTAGCTGGCGATAGCTTAATAGCATGCCTAGCTCTTGGGTTAATTGCTGCTGACGATAGCGATTAAGCTGCTTGCGCGCCGCGGCGGCGTAGTGGAATGCGGGCGTGGTCACCCAATAGCCGTCTTGTTGGTGACGTAACAGAAAGTGTGGCTGCTGCTGACTTAAGGTCACGAGATACTCGCGCCACTTGTCGTTATCAAGCCGCAATGGTGAGGAGAGCAGCCGATACAAGGTTGCCTCACGCGTCAGAGGAGGAAGCTGGCGAATGTGTGACTCAAGCGCATTGATATCGCCCTTGGCTTGGAGGGTAAAGGCAGTACGCATCGCATCCGCCGTACTCGCTTTATCTAACACTTGCTCGATAAAAGGCTGCGCCACGATTTGCCCATCGGCCGCTGGCGCGTTGGATGCCAAAACAGTGGGGGAAACAAAGCCCACTATCCCTAGGCATATCCCGACTAGCTTGATGCGAAAACGTCTTGCCATCCGTTGCAATCCTATCTTCGGTGCCACGCGTCCTGCGCCACCTTTCCTTGGTGACAATGATTGTGCGAGCTCAGTATCAACTGGGCAATAAAAAAGCACTGCGAATGCGCAGTGCTTAACATTATTACGTCATACGTTACGAGTTTTGCCGACGCATCGCATCAAAGAACTCATTATTGGTCTTGGACATCGCCAATTTACCAATCAAGAATTCCATGCCTTCCAGCTCACCCATTGGATGCACTATTTTGCGCAGAATCCACATTTTTTGTAGCTCATCGGGCTTGGTCAGTAACTCTTCACGGCGGGTACCAGAGCGGGTGAAATCAATGGCAGGGAAAACACGTTTTTCAGCAATCTTACGGGATAGGTGCAGTTCCATATTACCCGTGCCTTTAAACTCTTCGTAGATCACTTCATCCATCTTCGAGCCCGTGTCTACCAGCGCCGTGGCAATGATGGTCAGGCTGCCGCCTTCTTCTACATTCCGCGCTGCACCAAAGAAACGCTTGGGTCGGTGCAAGGCGTTGGCATCAACACCACCAGTCAATACTTTGCCTGATGATGGCACAACCGTGTTGTAAGCACGCGCCAGACGCGTGATCGAGTCGAGCAAGATAACCACGTCTTTTTTGTGCTCCACCAAACGCTTAGCTTTTTCGATAACCATTTCAGCCACTTGCACGTGGCGGTTCGCCGGCTCGTCAAAGGTTGAGGCAACCACTTCGCCTTGTACTAGGCGCTGCATTTCGGTCACTTCTTCCGGACGCTCGTCAATCAACAGCACCATCAATTCACAGTCTGGCTGGTTAAACGCGATGCTTTGCGCAATGTTTTGCAGCAACATGGTTTTACCCGCTTTGGGTGGTGCCACAATCAAGCCGCGCTGGCCTTTACCAATCGGCGAGGCTAAGTCGAGCACACGGGCAGTGATGTCTTCGGTAGAGCCGTTGCCGCGCTCCATCACCATACGTTCGCTGGCGTGCAAAGGCGTTAAGTTTTCGAAGAGGATTTTACTGCGGGCGTTGTCTGGTTTGTCGCTGTTAACTTGGTTAACTTTCAATAGCGCGAAGTAGCGCTCGCCGTCTTTCGGGGGACGAATTTTACCCGCGATGGTATCGCCTGTGCGCAGGTTAAAGCGGCGAATTTGGCTTGGCGACACATAGATGTCATCTGGGCCGGCCAAATACGAGCTGTCTGCGCTGCGCAGGAAGCCAAACCCGTCTTGAAGAATTTCCAGTACGCCATTGCCGAAAATATCTTCACCGCTTTTTGCGTGCTGTTTGAGGATCGAGAAAATGATGTCCTGCTTACGCAAGCGAGCCAGGTTTTCAAGTCCCATGCTTTCGCCAAGCGCAACCAGCGTCGAGACGGGTTGAGTCTTCAGTTCGGTAAGATTCATAGTGGTGAGTGTCTTGTTTGTCAAAATTGAGGTCTGAAATTAGTTAGCGTGTCGAGACCAGTGGTATGTTCGAGAGATGAACAGAAGTACAAATTCCGTGCAATAAGGTAGCACCTAAATGGGGTATCGTCTAGTTAGCAGAAAAACAACCGCCGCTGAGAGGCAGCGGCGGTTACTTTAGCATTACAGGTTGGCGTCAAGAAACTCTTTCAACTGAGTTTTTGACACTGCACCAACCTTGGTTGCTGCTACACTGCCATCTTTAAACAATAGCAGAGTTGGGATACCACGGATGCCGAACTTAGGCGGTGTACCTGCGTTCTGGTCGATGTTCAGTTTTCCGATGGTGACTTTACCTGCGTATTCTTCAGCAATTTCGTCCAGAATTGGCGCGATCATTTTGCAAGGTCCACACCATTCTGCCCAAAAATCTACCAACACAGGCCCTGCAGCTTTAAGAACGTCTGCTTCAAAGCTGTCGTCGGTTAGCTGCATAATTTTGTCGCTCATCTTCTACTCCAATACATGTTTTTGTTACTGGCTAAATTGCGACCAGTAAATTATGGGACTATTTGACTGGATTCGCTTCCGTATTGCAAGCCTAAGCTGATATTCTATCCGGATGAAAATGACGCATATCACAGAGCAGAAATTTGCCGAGCTCGGCTTGCACGCCGATGTTCTTAAAAGCTTGGAGGCCAAAGGGTTTACTCAATGTACCCCTATCCAAGCCTTGGCATTGCCGGTCCTGCTCACCGGCCAAGACATTGCAGGGCAGGCGCAAACGGGGACAGGCAAAACCCTGGCGTTCCTGGCTGCGACATTTCATCACCTCCTTACCACCGATGCCCCTGCATCGCGTAAAAAGAATCAACCGCGCGCCATCATATTAGCCCCTACGCGTGAATTAGCGATTCAGATCTATAACGATGCTGAGCCGCTGCTAGCCAATACGTCGATCAGCGCAGGCCTCGCCTATGGTGGCGAAGGTTATGACAAACAGCAACAGACCCTTGAGCAAGGCGTTGATATTTTAATCGGAACTTGCGGTCGAATCATTGATTTTTACAAAAAGAAAGTGATTGATTTGCATGGCATTCAAGCCGTGGTCCTCGATGAAGCTGATCGTATGTTTGATCTCGGTTTTATCAAAGACATTCGCTTTTTGTTTAACCGCATGCCCGCCCCCGCTCAACGCTTGAACATGCTGTTTTCGGCGACCTTGTCGTATCGTGTTCAAGAGCTGGCCTTCGAGCATATGACCAACCCAGAGCATGTGGTGGTGGAGCCAGAGCAAATTACTGGCCATCGCATCAAAGAAGAGTTGTTCCAGCCATCAAACAAAGAAAAGATGCCGCTGCTGCAAACCTTGATTGAAGAAGACTGGCCTGAACGCGCGATCATTTTTGCCAACACCAAGCATCGCTGCGAGTCAATTTGGGCCCATTTAGCCGCCGATAACCATCGTGTGGGTTTGCTCACCGGGGACGTGCCTCAGAAAAAACGGGTTAAAATCCTCGAGCAATTTACTAATGGCGAGTTGGATCTGCTAGTAGCGACCGATGTCGCGGCGCGCGGGCTGCATATTCCGCAAGTGACCCATGTGTTTAATTATGATCTGCCAGACGACGCGCAAGACTATGTCCATCGTATTGGCCGTACTGGGCGCGCGGGTGCCAGTGGCAGCTCCATTAGCTTTGCCTGTGAAGACTATGCGGTAAACCTGCCCGCGATCGAAGAGTACATCGAACACAGCATCCCGGTTAGCGAGTTCGACCGCAGTGCACTGCTTAAAGATTTGCCACCGCCTAAGAAAATGGCGAAGCGTCCCAATACGCAGCGTCGCAGTAACAACAATAAAGGGGGCGGAAACAACCGTAACCGCCAACGTCGTCGTCCACAAAAGTCGGCATAAGGTTTCACGACAGATAGGTCAGAGCGCATCATGAGTGGTCACGGACATCCCACATCGACCCCGTCGCTGTACGCCGCGATTGATTTAGGCTCCAACAGCTTTCATATGCTGGTGGTGCGCCAAGTGGCGGGTAGCGTGCAAACGCTCGCGAAAATTAAGCGAAAAGTTCGTCTTGCCGCTGGCATGGACAACCAACAACAGCTGAGCGACGAAGCCATGCAGCGTGGCTGGGATTGCTTAGCTTTGTTCGCCGAGCGTTTACAAGACTTCAACGCAGACAACATTCGTGTCGTCGCCACCGCGGCCCTGCGCCGCGCCAGTAACGCCGACGCGTTTTTAGCGAAAGCCAACACCCTGCTTGGCCATCCGATTGAAATCATCTCCGGGGAAGAAGAGGCGCGTACTATTTATCAAGGGGTGGCGCATACCTCTGGCGGAGCAGGCAAGCGCTTGGTGGTCGACATCGGTGGTGCCAGCACCGAGCTTATCATCGGTGAGCAGTTTGAGCCGACCGTGCTACAAAGCCTCAACATGGGCTGTGTCACCTTTTTAGAAGACTATTTTGCCGATCGGGTGCTCAATCAATCCGCCTTCGATACTGCGATTGCTGGCGCCAAAGCCGAATTAGCCCCGCTGATAGAGCAATATGGTGCGCTCGGTTGGGATTGCTGCGTCGGTGCCAGTGGCACCGTGCAAGCACTGCAAGAGATCATGGTCACCCAAGGCATGGATGAAGTGATCACGCTAGAGAAACTTCACCGGCTACGCGATCAAGCCATTGCCTGTGGGCAAATGGACGCGCTGGACATCGAAGGCTTGACCTTAGAGCGTGCACTGGTCTTTCCCAGCGGTTTATCAATACTGATCGCTATTTTCGAGTGTTTAGAGGTGACACGCATGACCTTAGCAGGTGGGGCTCTGCGCGAGGGGTTGGTTTATGAAATGATGACCGCGATGCGCCACAGTGATATTCGCGCCCGTACCATCGCCAGCATTCAATCCCGCTATCAGCTGGATGAAGCCCACGGTATTAATGTCGCCGATACCGCTCTCGAGCTGCTCAGCCAGTGTCCCGCGTTCTGGGTACCAGAGTCCGAAGCAAAAAGCTTGCTTCATGCTGCCGCCTGCGTGCATGAGATTGGCTTAAGCATTGGCTTTAAGCAAGATGGTGATCATGCCGCGTATTTAATCACCCATCTCGACCTGCCCGGCTTCACCCGAGCACAGAAGCAATTAGTCGCCACCTTGCTCCGCTACTACCGAGAGCAATTGGTGTTGATTGATGGCCAGCACGCGCTATCCACCACTAGCGCCAATCGTCTGTTGCGCCTACTGCGAATTGCGGTGATCTTATGCCATCGCCGTGATAGCCGCGTCCGACCGATGATAGCGCTCACCGCCGAGGAGGATGCCCTGACCCTCCACTTGGATACCACACTGCTCGAGGCCAGCCCCTTGCTCCGCGCAGAGCTAGAGCAAGAAGCCCTGCGCCAATCAAGCCTTGGATTACCCCTAGTCGTGCTCACTGACGAGCGTCGCGTCTAATCCCATCGGTGAATAAAAAGCCCGCACCAGTGATGATGCGGGCTTTTTTATGGAAGCGCTGACAACACTACGCTGTGGTGATCCCGCTATGACGCAGTAAGGCGTCAGGGCTTGGTTCACGCCCTCTAAAGCGCACAAACAAGTCTTTCGGTGCTTCACTGCCACCACGACTAAGAATATGATTCAGGAAGTCCTCGCCGGTGTCGCGGTTAAAGATCCCTTCTTCTTCAAAGCGCGAGTAAGCATCGCTCGACAACACCTCAGCCCATTTATAGCTGTAGTAGCCTGCGCTGTAGCCACCAGCAAAAATATGCCCAAAGGCGTGTGGGAAACGGTTCCACTCCGGGGTTGGCACGACAGAGACCTTCTCACGCACCGCACTGAGCGTTTCCATAATCCGAGGGCCCACCTCTGGGTCAAACTCGCTGAATAAACGGAAGTCGAATAGACTAAATTCGAGCTGGCGCAACATCCCCATCGCCGAGTTAAAGTTTTTAGCCGCCAGCATTTTTTCCAACATATCTTCCGGTAGGGCTTCCCCGGTTTGATAATGCCCCGAGATAAAGCTCAGTGCGTCTTGCTCCCAGCACCAGTTTTCTAAAAACTGGCTTGGTAGCTCAACCGCATCCCAAGGGACGCCATTGATCCCCGACACATCCGCCACATCGACTTGCGTCAGCATGTGGTGAATGCCATGGCCAAATTCGTGGAACAAAGTGACCACTTCGTCATGGGTAAACAGCGCCGGGTCATCGCCCACTGGCGGATTAAAGTTACAGGTTAGATACGCGACTGGCGTTTGAAGCTCGCCGTTCGCTTTGCGGCGACGGACACGACATTCATCCATCCATGCGCCGCCACGTTTGTTTTCACGTGCGTATAGATCAAGGTAGAAGCTGCCGCGCAGGGTGCCTTGGCTATCATGAATATCGTAAAAGCGCACACTGTCATGCCAGGTTTCAACACCTTTGCGCTCGGTAATGGTCATACCAAACACACGATGCATGACTTCGAACAAGCCAGAGAGGACACGTGCTTCGGGGAAATAAGGACGCAGCACTTCATCAGAGATGGTGTAACGGGCTTGCTTGAGTTTTTCACTGTAGTAAGGGATATCCCAAGGCTCGAGCACATCAACACCAAACTCTTCTTTAGCATAGGCTTTCACTTCCGCAAACTCTCGCTCACCTTGCGGACGCGCTTTATCAACCAGATCGTTTAAAAAGCCCATCACTTGGTCTGGGGTTTCCGCCATTTTGGTGGCCAGTGACAGCTCACTATAGTGATTAAAGCCGAGTAAACGCGCTAACTCATGCTTGAGGCGCAGCGACTCATTCATCAACTCAGTATTGTCCCACTGCCCCGCCTGCGGCCCACGATCAGAGGCGCGTGTGGTAAAGGCTTCATACATTTGTTGACGCAGCGCTCGGTTATCACAGTACATCATGACTGGCAGATACGAGGGGATATCCAACGTAAATAAGTAACCTGATTGCGACTTGCTCTCGGCTTGGGCTTTCGCCGCGTTGCGCGCCGACTCGGGTAACCCCGCTAATTCACTTTCATCGTTAATCAGCTTGCTCCACCCCATGGTGGCATCGAGCACATTGTTGCTAAACGATGATGACAGCTCCGACAGCCGCTTTTGAATGTCACCAAAACGGTGTTGCTGGTCGGCTGGAAGCGCAATCCCGGACAGCTCAAAGTCTTGTAACGCATCGTTAATCGCTTTTTGCTGCGCCACGTCGAGATCGGCAAACTCAGCACTGTCTTTCATCGCTTTGTATGCTTGGTATAAGCCTTTATGCTGACCACGCCAGGTAGAATATTCCGACAGCAACGCCAGGCAGCTCTCATACGCCTCGCGCAGTGGCTGACTATTGACCACCGCGTTCATGTGGCTGACCGGTGACCAGATGCGGCCAAGACGATCTTCCGCCTCGGTGACGGGCACACTCACCGTATCCCAGCTTGGTTGTTCGGCGGCCGCCGCGGTATCCACCGCTTGACGACAGTCAGCAATCGCGGCTTCCACTGCCGGCTTAACATGCTCAGGCTTAATCGCCGAAAACGGAGGTAAATCCTCAAATTGAAGTAGCGGGTTGGACATAATGCCTTCCTTTTTGCTACCAGACACTCACCCTATGAGGCCTGGAATATGAATGACAATCTGTATATGCCGTCTCTCTTTGCGCTTTTCAATCCCTCCCCATTTACCTGGGTGTATTACGAGCGTTACAAAATGATTCTGAGACTGCTGCCTCAGTGCCGGTTTGGTATGCTATGGCGCAATGGGTCAGAGAGGGTGGCTTTACAAGCGACGCCAAACACGACAAGCTGACCTCGATATCAATGCCAGAGGCACCCAGTGCCTATAAGATGGAGAAAGACATGGCAAAGCATTTCGACTACATCTGTATCGGTGGCGGCAGCGGCGGTATTGCCTCAGCCAACCGTGCTGCGATGCACGGTGCTAACGTCGCCCTTATTGAAGCAAAACACCTTGGCGGCACCTGCGTAAACGTAGGTTGTGTGCCTAAAAAAGTCATGTGGCATGGCGCCCAAGTCGCTGAAGCGCTTAACCTCTATGCATCAGACTACGGCTTTGATGTGGATGTAAAAGGCTTTAATTGGTCAACCTTAGTGGATAACCGTGAAGCCTACATCGGCCGTATTCACAACGCCTACGACAACGTACTGGGCAAAAATAATATCGATGTCATCCGTGGTTTTGCCCGCTTTGTCGACAACCACACGGTGGAAGTGGATGGCGAGCACTACACAGCCGATCATTTTTTGATCGCAGTAGGCGGCACGCCCACGATTCCAAATATTCCGGGGGCAGAATTAGGGATCGACTCCGATGGCTTCTTTGCCCTTCCCGAGCAGCCTAAACGCGTGGCCGTAGTCGGTGCCGGTTACATCGCGGTCGAAATCGCCGGTGTACTGCATGCCTTAGGCTCTGATACCCACTTGTTTGTGCGTAAAGATCGCCCACTGCGTACCTTCGACCCTATGGTGACCGACACCTTGGTCGAAGTGATGGAAAAAGAAGGCCCTACCCTTCACACCCAACATGTGCCCGTGTCGGTCACTGAAGAAAGTGATGGTAGCCTAACTCTGGCCTTTGAAAACGGCACCACCCACAACACGGACACCCTGATTTGGGCGATTGGCCGCCATCCGACCACGGATAAAATCAACCTCGGCGCGACCGACGTGCAGACCACGGCCGATGGCTACATCAAGGTTGACCCCTATCAGACCACCAGCGTCCCGCACATTCACTGTGTCGGTGATATTATGGATGGCGGGATTGAGCTGACGCCAGTCGCCGTCAAATCCGGACGCTTACTCTCAGAGCGTCTGTTTAACGGCCAAACGCATGCCAAAATGGACTATGATTTGGTTCCCACTGTCGTCTTTAGCCACCCGCCAATCGGCACCATTGGTTTGAGCGAGCCAGAGGCACGCGCCAAGTACGGCGATGATAACGTTAAGGTCTATACCTCCAGCTTTGCGGCCATGTACACCGCGGTTACTCAGCACCGTCAACCTTGTAAGATGAAACTAGTTTGCGCGGGCGATGAAGAAAAAGTGGTCGGTCTGCACGGTATTGGCTTTACCGTTGATGAAATGATTCAAGGTTTTGCGGTAGCGATGAAGATGGGCGCCACCAAAGCAGACTTTGATAGTGTGGTCGCGATTCACCCTACCGGGTCAGAAGAGTTTGTCACCATGCGCTAAACCGCATAAGACAGGCTGGTAATAAAACGCCGTGTCGACACACGGCGTTTTTTATAGGTCACTCGCGAGCATGATAAGACAGGCGACTAGTGAGTGAGTTGCGCGCAAAATCGTGCCAAGCCTTCTTTAACATCCGCTAACGCGGCAGCCGCTTGGTCAGCAGCCTCCTGCTTGGCCGCTTGCTCGAGCGTCAATGCTTGCTGATGCAGCTCTAGCGCGGCAAGGTTGCCCGCACTGCCTTTCATCTTATGTGCTTCGCGCGCCAAGGCGGTATAGTCGGCATTGGCAAGCTGCTTTTCCATGCTTGGCAGTTGTTGCTCACTTTCTTCAACAAAAATACTGCAAGCCTCATCAAGAAGCGCCGGGCTATCCATTAGCCGGCTTAAGGCTTCTTCTTTATCCCAAACCGATACGTCGGCTTTTCCTTGATTGACACTCATGATGGACCCTTTGTACTGATAGACCGATGTGCCACGAGGGCGGATTGATGGCTTTGCCACCACCTTGTTTCTAATCGTTACTAAGCTTAACTGTCTACGTCTAGCACATTGAGAATGTGGCTAAACTCAGGCTCAATCATGCTCGCTTTTCCCCCAATTCATAACAAAGAAGTGAGTGCAGAACATGATGGATATGTTGCCTTGGCTAATCGTTTCTGGCCTGATCATCTCAGTCATTACCGGACTGCTGACCGTACTGATGGTCAAAGGCCTCGACTAAGCCCGCTAAGGCTCCCTAGTTCGCTATGGAGCCTTTATTTTTCCTTCCGTTTTTTCGCTTTCTTTTTTTCTTTGTTCGCTTTTTTACCCTTTTTATCTTTCTTGTCCGCTTTATTCTTGGCTTTTTGCGCTTTTTTAGTGCTTTCACTGGCAAGAGGCACAGGGCGACAGAGGTAGCCTTTTTCACTGGCGACTCGCGCACACTTACTGCAAGCCGCTCGCGGTGGCGTGGTAATCGATGCTAACGCACTTAAGTTGGCCTCTACCTCACCCCGTCGCCACTTACACAAAGACTTCGCCATTTACGCCCCCGCACTTAACGCTGCGTTGATGTACATGTCAAAGCGGTTTTTCTTGGTAGTAATACTAGAGTGTGGTGGCGTTGCCGCCAAGGGCTCAGCATAATCTGGACGCTTCACCACTACGCGGCTGCGCGCGAGCTGGCACGCAGGCGCTAACAAGGCATCGGCGTCCATGTCAGCGCCCACCAAAGCCTGGAAAACACGCATTTCTTTTTTCACCAACGCGGTTTTTTTCTTGTGCGGATACATGGGGTCTAAGTAGATCACATCAGGTCGTTGCAGCCCGGGAGTCTGTGCCATATCAGTGAGTGCTTGCGCACTACTGGCATGCAGCAGTGTCATCCGTGATTGCATCCAGGTACCAATCTCAGTGTCTTGATAGGCGCGCTGTAACCCATCATCGAGCAGCGCCGCGACCACTGGATGCCGCTCAATCATCTGCACCTGACAGCCTAAGGATGCTAATACAAACGCATCACGCCCCAAGCCAGCCGTGGCATCCAACACCCGTGGCGTGACCCCTTTGTTGAGCCCCACCGCCTTGGCAATGGCTTGCCCTTTGCCACCGCCGAACTTACGCCGATGGCCGACCGCACCGCCAACAAAGTCCACATACACAGCGCCTAACTTAGGCTCATCCTGTTTGCGCAGCTCAAGGCGTGTCGCGGTCATGATCAACGCAAATGACGAATCAGGTGTGTGTGTCAGTGACCACTTTCTTTTTAATCCCTCAAATTGCTCGGATTTGTCAGGGGCGTCGCAAATCAAACTGAGTTGCACATTGGCTCTCCGCGGCTGGTTATGCGCCGAGTATATCAGAGATGGATTTTTTCCTTCATCGTCTCTCGACGTGCCGACCAATTTTTTACCTGCTCACCCAAGGGCGTGGGTACGCTAAAGTGATAGCCTTGGGCATAATCGACATCCAATGCGCGCAGTTTATTGAGAATATGTGCATTTTCCACAAACTCCGCCACGGTTTGTTTCCCCATTTGCTTGGCCAGATCATTAATGGCTTTCACCATCGCATAATCGGTGTCATCGGTGGCGATATCGCGAATAAATTGACCATCGATCTTAATGATATCGACCGGCAAGCGCTTCAAGTATCCAAACGACGAAATCCCCGCGCCAAAGTCATCCAAGGCAATCACGCACCCCAAGGCTTTTAGCTGCGAGAAAAGCTCGATCGCACTGCTCATGTTGGTAATAGCCGCGGTTTCAGTGATCTCCAGACAGATGCACTCGCTAGGCACTTGGGTTTGCTTAATCGCGGCGATTAAGAAGGTGACAAAATCCTTTTGAGTGATCGACCGTCCCGACAGGTTAATCGACACTTTACCCAGCTTAGCAATCTGATCCGGGTGGGCATCAAACCACGCTAGGGTTTTGGTCACCACCACGGTGTCCAGTTGATGCGCCATGTTGTAACGTTCGGCCGCTGGGATAAACATGCTCGGCGGCAACCAACCGCCTTGGGTATCGCGCATCCTTACCAAGGCTTCAATGTAGAGCGTATCTTGCCTACCCGGTCGAATATCGACGATCTGCTGTGCATAGATATCAAAGCGGTCGTGGGCAATGGCATCATGAATGTGGCTGACATACGCCATTTCTTGCTCGCGACGTTGCAGCTCTTCATCATCCGGGTGATAAAGATGTAAACGGTTACGCCCTTCGTCTTTGGCGGCATAGCAGGCGGTATCCGCTTGCGCATGCACTTGCTGCGGCGAACCGGCGGTGCGATCCAGAAGGCGAATACCCAATGAGCATGCTAAGCGCATACGGCTGCCGTGCCAGAAAAACTCACTGTCCGCCAAGATTGCCAGGAGTTGGTGCCCCCAAGTCAGCGCGCGTTCCGCCGAGTGATGATAGGCAATCACGCCAAATTCATCGCCCCCGAGTCGCGATAAGACCGCCCCTGTTGGCAGATGTTGCTGGATAATCTGCGCCACTTGTTTGAGCGCCTCGTCCCCTGCTTCATGTCCGGCGGTGTCGTTAATCAGCTTAAATTGATCCATATCGATGTAGTACATCGCGTGACACTGATCTTCCTCTCGCGCTTGTAACAGCGCGGCGGCGAGTTTTTGCTCAAAATAGCTACGATTATACAGCCCTGTTAAGTAGTCGTGATGGGCTTGATAGGTCAGCTGGTTTTCCATTTCTCGATGCGCAGTGATGTCTTCGCCCACCACCAGCAACTGCGTCTGATTATGCATCGCGCGCACGGTTTCACGCACCCACAAGGTATGACCATTGCCGGCACGATACGGGATCTCACGCCGCCATACCTGCTCTTGGTTGTTGTGATCGCGTTTAATCATTCGATGGGGAGGCACTTGATGCTCGACATATAAAGTGGTGATCTTGTGCCCTAATAAGGCGGCTTTGTCATAACCAAACAGATCAGCGGCATACTGATTGAGCGATTGAATACGTGCTTGGTAATCAATGGTTAATAGAATCACAGGCTGCTGTTCATACAACATGCGGTATTCAATTTCGCTTCGTTGTAGCTTCTCTTCGGTTTGTTTGCGCTGGGTAATATCACGGGCCTCTAACAGGACGCGCCGTTGGCCATTTTCGCTGGGAAACCCCTTGACCGCTACATCCAAGATCACCTCACGATGCGCTTCACTGAGGCAAAGCTCAAACCGTCGAGGCTGGGAGAAATCGGTAAGCTTGAGGTACTCCTCCAGGCGGGCGGGGTTACGCCAAATCGGCCAAAACCACAAAGGCCGCCCACGATAAGGGTGACTCACGCTGATTAATTGGTTAAAACTGGCATTGCCTGAGACCAAGATCCCGTTCTCATCCAACAGCGCAATAAACTGGTTACTTTGATCAAAAATGCCTTTAAGCATCGCTCGGTGGCGCTTTAACGCTGACTCACTGCGGCGTAACTGGCGAATATTGGCACCGAGCATGGCAATCACGCTTCCCAATACCAACACCGCCAATGCCACGGCTTGAAACGCAACTTGGTGCTTTAGCCACAGCGGCTGAGGCTTATTGATCACCACAGCGTCTTCGATAGCGCTCACATCCACGCCCCAATCTTTCAGCGCCGGGTAATCGAATAACATCAGGTTAGTACTGTCTCGCTCAGGGGGAAGCTTGCCTGCCAGTACATCCAACAGCAGTTGACCTTGGTGCTGACCTTGAGTTTTTCCATCGATGACAATGCCCCCGATCACGCCCTGACCCAACATAAAGCTCATCGCACCATAAATTGGCACGGGCGCGTTTTGGATCAGTGAGTTGATGCCACTGAGCCTATCGAGAAAGGTGCCATTTTTATCGCGAAAGTAGGATAAATAATATACCGCCTCGCCCGGCTGCATCGCTTGAATGCGGTCATGCAACGCTTGGAAAGAGAGGCTAGATAGCCTGACAACCTCAACACCCGCGTTACCATCGTTTCTCAGCTGAGCCTTCACCACATTCCAATACTGACGACTGGAAAAGGTCTCATCGAGCAGTACGTACACCCGCTTTAAATCTGGGTGTAAGCGCTTCATTAACGACAAGTTGCGCGGTAAGTCTATTTCTTCTTTCACCCCAGTGACCTTGGGCAACAAGGGGTAGTGTTGGCGACCAAAGTTATTGAGCCCCGCATACACCACCGGTGTCTCTCCCACGTATTCATGCAGCTCATGGATGAGCCAGAGTGCGGCATTATCCGTGGTGAGAATGGCATCAAAATCATGGTTGGTCAGTTTATGGATATAAACATCTTTAAGCTGTTCGCGATAGGCATCCGATTGGTAGCGTTTACTTTCTAGGTAGGAATGCTGGAAGGCGATCTCTTCGCCTTGTGTCGCCGTTTCCAACCCTTCAACCAACGCCTGATTCCAAAAGAAGCCAGGATGATAGGAATGCACCACCAGCACATCTTTTTGTGCGGCATTGACGCTACTGGCGATAAGCAGTAATAAACCACCGAAAATGTATCTGATCCCCACATCCCCTTCCTGTTGGTTTGTTGGTATCTCGCTAAACAACGCGATACCCTACATTAGGCGTTAACGAAGTGGCTAAGCAACCGCGTTAACGAAAAGTCTGGCCATGCTATAACAAAAAGACTAAAACAATGAACGAGTTGCCAAAATTAGATGACCTAGATCGTCGTATTCTCTCTACCCTGTTGGATGATGCACGCGTCCCTTACGCAGAAATGGCCAAGCGCTTTAATGTCAGTCCCGCCACAGTTCACGTGCGGGTTGAGAAAATGAAAGCTGCGGGCATCATCGAAGGCACGGAAATATTGGTCAATACCAAAAAACTCGGCTACGACGTGTGCTGCTTTATCGGTATCAACCTTAAAGCGGCGCGGGATTACCACTCGGCGCTGGACAAACTCAATCAGCTCGAGGAGGTAGTAGAAGCCTACTACACCACGGGGGCCTATAATATTTTCGTTAAGCTCATGTGTCGCTCTATCGAAGAATTACAGTTTGTGTTGATTGACAAGCTACAAGCCATCGACGAAGTGCAATCCACCGAAACACTGATCTCACTACAGAACCCCATTAATCGCAATGTGATCCCTTGAACTTTGTGGGGTTATCCTGGGCAGGCTAAAAAAACGCCCTTGCTCGGGGCAAGGGCGCTGTCATAAAAGGAGAGTTAACCGACCGTCTCTTCCGGTCTGGGAGGCAAAGTAGCGCCAGCGTCTTCCGCTAACCACTCGGCCACTTGCTTAGCAAAGTAAGTCAGGATGCCATCGGCCCCCGCACGCTTAAAGCACAATAATGACTCCATCACCGTCTCGCGCTCTTTTAGCCAACCATTATCGATTGCCGCTTTGTGCATCGCATATTCACCCGATACTTGGTAAGCAAAGGTTGGCACCTTAAGCTCATTTTTTACCCGGCGTACCACATCCAAATACGGCATCCCGGGTTTAACCATCACGGTATCCGCCCCTTCAGCAATATCCATCGCCACTTCGTGCAAGGCTTCATCACTGTTGGCCGGATCCATTTGATAGTTGGCCTTGTTACCGCCTTTCAGATTCGCCGCCGAGCCTAATGCATCGCGAAACGGGCCATAGTAATTGGACGCATACTTGGCAGAGTACGCCATGATCTGGGTATTGATATGACCATTGGCTTCCAACGACTCACGAATACGACCAATTCGTCCATCCATCATGTCAGAAGGCGCGACAATATCGACACCCGCTTCGGCATGAGATAGGGCTTGTTTGATCAGTACCTCGGTGGTGGGCTCGTTCATCACATAGCCGTCTTCATCAATGATCCCATCTTGGCCGTGCACTGTGTAAGGGTCCAGCGCCACATCGGTGATCACGCCCATTTGCGGCACATGCTCTTTGAGTAAGCGCACCGCGCGTGGCACTAACCCTTCGGGGTTAAATGCCTCTGAGGCACAGCTGGTTTTAAACTCTTTCGGGATCACAGGAAACAGGGCAATGGCAGGGACACCTAGCTTGGCCAGGTAATCCGCTTCATGGAGCAATAAATCAATCGAGAGTCGCTCGATGCCGGGCATGGATGCCACTGGCTCACGACGATTCTTACCCATGAGCACGAAGATTGGGTAAATCAAATCGCTTGCGGACAATGAATGTTCCGCCACCATACGGCGGCTAAAGTCAGTTTTGCGTGTACGACGCAGGCGTCGAGCAGGAAAGGCGCCTTGAATGGATACGGTCACTGTATCCTCCTTTAAGTTGCAGACCTGGGCTTTGGGGCAGCGAACTGCCTCGTGTAGTGTTCACCCAGTCACTGAATAGAAAAGCAGCGCTGAGTGTTTTTTATTGTACAATCAATAATATGTTCGACAGGCTGTTGGCGCAATCGTGCCACTGTTTGGGCAATGTGTGGCAAATATTTCGGCTCATTGCGACTGCGCTTAGGTCGCGGCCGTATATCGCGAGGCTGCAAATACGGTGCATCGGTTTCTATCATCAGCCTATCATCGGGCAACCAGCTTACCTGTTGCTGCAGCTGCTGTCCGCGGCGCTCGTCGCATAGCCACCCCGTCACCCCTATATATAAGCCGGCATCGAGGCAATCGCGCAGTGCACGGTCATCGCCAGTAAAACAATGCAGTACCGCTGCGGGCAGTTTGTCGAGCCATGGCCGCAAAATGGCGAACCAGCGATCGTGGGCATCACGACAGTGCATAAACACTGGCATCGACAACTCAGCCGCTAGCGCAAGCTGCGCCTCGAACACCGCTTCTTGTTGCGGCCGCGGCGAAAAGTCCCGATTGAAATCGAGCCCACACTCACCGATCGCCACCACCTCGGGACGCTGCGCTAATTGCTGAATAGCGCTTAAATCTGTCGCCTCGACCGATTTGGCATCATGCGGATGAATCCCCGCTGTGGCATAGGCAAAACCAGGATAAGACCTCGCTAGCGCGGCCGCCGCTTGGCTTTCTTCAACACTGGTGCCGGTCAGAATCATGCCAGTGACACCCGCCTGTTTGGCATCAGCCACCACGGTGTCTCTGTCTTGATCAAACCGTGTGCTGGTCAGATTGACACCAATATCGATCATTCGCTGGCCTCCTCGGATTCTGATTTTTCACGTGGGACGTAAAAACGCGACAGCACCACGCCCAGCTCGAACAGCAAGCACATAGGAATGGCCAGCAGGGTTTGTGAAATCATATCCGGTGGTGTCAGCATCATCCCCACCACAAACGCAGCCACAATCACATAAGGCCGCTTGCGGGTTAAGCTTTGTGCCGTAGTCGCGCCTGTCCACACCAGCAGTATAATCGCGATAGGGATCTCAAAGGCAATCCCAAAGGCGAGGAAAAGCGCCAAGATAAAGTCGAGATAACTGGCAATATCGGTTGCCACTTGCACCCCTTCTGGCGCGATAGAGGTGAAAAAGCCAAAGACCAATGGCAGCACAACCCAATACGCAAACGCCACGCCCGCGTAAAACAGCAATGAACTGGAAACCAAAAGCGGCATCACCAACCGCTGTTCGTGCTTATAGAGGCCGGGGGCCACGAACGCCCAGATTTGGTACAGCACCACAGGGATGGCCACGAATACCGATATCACTAGCGTAAGCTTAATGGGGGTAAAAAAGGGTGAGGCCACATCGGTGGCGATCATGCTCGCCCCTTCGGGCAATTTGTCGATCAGCGGTTGAGCTATCAGACTGTAAATATCATTGGCGAAATACACCAAGCAGGCAAACACCACCAAGATGGCGATAATTGCGCGCAGCAGGCGGTTGCGAAGCTCCATCAAGTGGCTGATAAGAGGCTGAGTATCGTTTACAGACATAGTGGTTTGTTCATCGAAAACATAAAGCGTCGGGCTCGTTATCGCTTATCCGTTGATGGCGCATCGTCGCCTTCATCTGGGTGATGAGAAGCAGGTGATGCTGCATAAGGGCGTTGTACATCCGCCGCGCGTTGACGTAGGGTGTCGACCGACTCTTGTAACTCAGGTGACAAATCTTTCATCCCCGCTTGTTCGGCCTTATGTAAGTTGTCCTGGAGCTCTTTGAGTTTGAGCTCTTGCTCAAGCTCATCACGGACGGAGCCTGCCATCCGTTTCGCCGCCCCCACCCAGCGCGACACATTGCGTATCGCGACCGGTAATCGCTCCGGGCCAAGCACCACGAGGCCAATAATGGCAATCAGCACTAGCTCCCAGAAACCAATATCAAACACGGCTTACACCTGCTCTTTATCTTTGCGCGCTTGCTCTTTTTTCGACGCGTCGCTATCGCTGCTATCCAACGACTGCTGCTGAAAATCCGCATCTTTGTCAGTGGTCTTTGCGTCGTCATCGTTCATCGCTTTTTTAAAGCCTTTGACCGCCGAGCCAAGATCGCCGCCCATGTTGCGCAGCTTCTTAGTGCCAAATAACAACACCACAATCACCGCAATGATCAGCAACTGCCAAATACTAATTCCACCCATACCGGTTCCCTTTCTTCCGTTTGGTTAACTTGATGTGCGCAGCAGTGTAACTGCTATTTATTACAAGTTTTATTACAAAGTCGCCAGCCCCACAACCAAAAGATCACCGCACCTGCGGCGGCGACGCCCGGCAAGGTCTCTACCCGGTTGGCAAACAAAATGGTCGCCGTCAGCAGCAAGGTGGCCCCAATGCCGAGCAGGTAGGTGGCGCGTGAATGACGTTGCCGGGTTTGCAAATAACCATGATAGTAAGCATCGAGCCGTTGGTTAATTTGTCGCCCTTGGCGCAATCCGTCATACACCAGCTCTGGGATCTCAGGTAACTTCTCGGCCCAAAATGGCGCTTTCTCTTTGACCGCTGCCCACACCGCTTGGGGCCCCACTTGCTGCTTCATCCACGACTCTAAAAACGGCTTGGCCGTGGTCCACAAATCTAACTGCGGATAGAGCTGACGCCCCAGTCCTTCAATGTAGAGTAAGGTTTTTTGCAACAACACCAGCTGCGGCTGCACTTCCATATTAAATCGGCGCGCGGTGTTAAATAGGTTTAATAACACATTACCGAACGAGATTTCGCACAGTGGCTTTTCGAAAATCGGCTCACACACGGTGCGAATGGCAAACTCAAAATCATCCACGTTGGTGTCGTGCGGCACCCAGCCAGAGTCGACGTGCAATTCGGCCACTTTGCGGTAATCGCGGTTAAAAAAGGCGATAAAGTTTTCCGCCAAATAGCGTTTATCGTCGCGATTTAAGGTGCCGACAATCCCGCAATCCAGCCCAATCCACTGCGGGTCATCCGGGTGCTCGTAGGAGACAAACACGTTGCCTGGGTGCATATCCGCATGGAAAAAGCTGTCACGAAACACCTGAGTAAAGAAGACCTCCACCCCGCGCTCAGCCAGCAGTTTCATATCCGTGCCATTGGCTTGTAGCGCCTCGATATCCGACACTTGAATGCCATAGATTCGCTCAGACACCATCACGTCTTTGCGGCAGTAATCGCTGAACACTTCGGGCACATACAGCGCTGGGTCGTTTTCAAAGTTGCGGCGCAGCTGAATGGTATTGGCCGCTTCACGCATTAAGTCCAGCTCATCGAGCAAGGTTTTTTCGTACTCGCGGATGACTTCGACCGGTTTTAACCGACGCGCATCGGGCAGAAAACGCGCCACCAGCCGTGCCACACGATACATCAAGCGCAAGTCAGCTTGGATCACTGGCAAAATATCGGGGCGGATCACCTTCAGCACCACTTCACGCCCATTCGATTTGAGCGTAGCGGTGTGCACTTGCGCGATCGACGCAGAGGCGAGTGGATGGGGGTCAAAGTCGCTAAACCAGGTTTCTAACGGGCCGCCTAACGAGGCTTCGATTTGCGCTTTGGCTTTGTGGCCATCAAACGGTGCCACCTTATCTTGCAGTTGCGCCAGCTCGTTGGCGATATCACCCGGAAAGAGATCGCGGCGCGTCGACATCATTTGCCCAAGCTTTACCCATACCGGGCCCAAGCTTTGTAAGGCCAACCGTAAACGTTCTCCTACCGGCTTATCTGGGTGCTGATTTTTCAGCCAAAACAGTGATTGACGACCAAGATGCGCCAGCCGTGTTAAAGGTTGTTTGGGCAACAAAGCATCGACACCGTACAACAGTAAGGTGCGGATGATAAAATACAAGCGACGAATTTCATTGAGCGTCATGCAGACTCCACCCGTTCTACCAACTGCTTAAACCTGGCTTCCAATCGCGCGACATCGCTGCGCAATTCGTCCACTTGGTCACTGTAAGCGGCCACTTCAAGCGCCCCTGGCGCTAAACGCCACTCTTCAGTAATCACATCCCCCGCATAGCGCTGTTGTCGCTGAGCCAATTGTTGCAGTTGCTGCCAGCGCTGCTGGGCGTGACTCACCACCGTGTGGGCAATCACATCGCCAGTATACGGTGCCAACCACTCTGCCACATCCAGTTCGATACCACTGAGCAACTGAGAGAACTGCTGGGCGACATCGATATCCCCCTCCAGCGTGAGTTTATCCGCTTTGATTAGCGCGGTTAAATTGGCCTTTTGCTGTAACTGCGGCAATGCCGATAGCGATAACGACAAATTAGCATCACGCTCACCCTCATAATGGCTGAGTACATCAATGCGTTGGTCGAAGATAAAAATCAGTTGGCGATCAAGCTCTTGGAGCGTAACACCGATACAACGCCCTTTTAGACGCGCAAGGCGACGCTGGCTATCGGCATCTTTGGCAATCACCGCATTAAGCGCTGTTTCCAGGGCCGCGCATAAAAGTGAATCAAGCGCCATGTGGGCTCCTTAGAATTTATATCCACGGTGCAGCGCTACAATGCCACCCGTGAGATTGTAGTAGCTGGCTTGTTCAAAACCGGCTTGCTCCATCATTCCTTTTAAGGTTTCTTGATCAGGGTGCATGCGAATCGATTCGGCCAAATAACGGTAGCTGTCTGGGTCGTTAACAATCAGTTGCCCCATTTTCGGTAACACATGGAAAGAGTAGGCGTCGTAGACTTTTGATAACGGCTCGGCAACCGGTTTGGAAAACTCCAGCACCAGCAAACGCCCTCCAGGCTTGAGGACACGAAACATTGAGCGTAAGGCAGCATCTTTATCGGTGACGTTGCGCAGACCAAACGCGATAGTGATGCAATCGAAGTGGTCATCAGGGAAAGGCAGTGCCTCGGCGTTGGCTTGCACGTAACTGACATTGCCAACAATGCCTTTGTCGCGCAGTTTGTCGCGACCCACCTTGAGCATTGAGTTATTAATGTCGGCGAGCACCACTTCACCGCGCTCACCAACAAGGCGAGAAAATTTTGCCGTAAGGTCACCAGTACCACCGGCTAAGTCGAGCACTTTTTGCCCAGGACGAACACCACTGCAATCAATGGTAAAGCGTTTCCAGATCCGGTGAATGCCCATCGACATCACATCATTCATCAGATCGTACTTCGCCGCCACCGAGTGAAACACATTGGCCACGAGGCTTTCTTTTTCTTGGCGTTTGACTTGCTGGTAGCCAAAGTCGATGGTCTCTTGATCCTGGTGCGCGTTTTTATCTGTCATTATATTCCCCTAACGTATTGGCTCCAGTTTACTTTATCGCCCATCCCGACTCCAAGCGTGCGGCCAAGTTTATTATGATTATTGCTGGTTGGCGTCCCGTTCGGCCTGGGTCAAGTTGAGAGGTTCATCTGCCGCCGGCTCGGTAGCGACACTGGCGAGCGACGGGCTGATATCCCTTTTTACCTCTACCCCCAGCGCTTTAAACCCTTCCGCTTGGCGAATAATATTACCGCGGCCTTGGCTGAGTTTGTTCATCGCCCCTTGATAACTGTCACTGGCTTTACCCAGCGCATTGCCGAGCGCTTCCATATCACCAACAAATAGACGCACCTTGTCATAGAGCTTGCTCGCTTTCTCTGCGATTTGTTTGGCATTTTGGTTTTGGTATTCATAACGCCATAAATTATTGATGGTACGCAGTGCCACCAGCAAAGTGGTAGGACTGACCAACATAATATTATTATCCATCGCCTCACGGATCAGGCGGGCATCAGCCTCGACCGCGACTTGGAAAGCCGGCTCCACCGGAATAAACATCAGTACGTAATCCAGCGAACGCACGCCATGAAGCTGATGATAATCTTTACGCCCCAGCCCGCGGATATGCTGGCGTATGGATTGTACATGCTCTTTTAGCGCCGCATCTTGCTCAGCCAAGGTCTCTGCGTTGTAGTAACGTTCATAGGCGACGAGGGCCATTTTGGCATCTATTACCACGTCTTTTTCTTGGGGTAATTTCACCACCACATCGGGCTGATAACGCTTACCTTGCTCGTTCTCAAAACTCACTTGGGTTTGATATTCACGCCCTTCACGCAAGCCGGACTCTTCCAAAATACGCGCCAACACCACTTCGCCCCAATTGCCCTGTTGCTTGTTGTCACCTTTTAGCGCCTGGGTCAGATTGTGCGCTTCACGGGTCATATCCGCATTCAGTTGCTGGAGGTTTTTGATTTCATGAATCAGGGTGTGACGCTCTTTCGCTTGTTCGCCAAAGCTGTCAGTCACTTGCTTTTTAAACCCTTCCAACTGCGACTTCAGCGGCCCCAGTAAGCTCTCTAAGCTCATTTTATTCTGCTCATCAACAGAATGGACTTTTTGCTCAAATACCTGGTTGGCCAGCTGTTCAAATTGGGTGCGCAGCCTCTCTTCCGCATTTTCCAATAGCGCGTGCTTTTCTTTCGCCGCATTGAGTTGTTGCTCCGCACTCGCTTTGACTTCACGAAGCTCAGCTAACAGTTCTGATTTATCCTCACGTACCGCATCCAGTTTGTCTGACAGCGCTTGATTGTCTTGGCGTAATTGCTCCAGTTGACGTAGCTTCTCACTGGCAGAAGTTAATTTGCCGTAATACTGGCGTAGCTCTTGCGTTAGACGATCGCGTTCAACATCCAAGCTATCCAACTCTTGTTGTTGTTGTTCCAGTTGCTGACGAAGCTGTTGTTGCTGCATGTCAGCGGTCGCCTGCTGTTGGGCATATTGCGTGTCAAACCACTGTTGATATTGGGTGACTACGCGTCGATGCAGCCAATAGCTCAGCCCTGAGGCACTGATAACGCCGAAACAAAACGTCAGGATAGACAAGGTGGATAATGACAGACCATCAAGCATAACGGGTTCTCTATTGTACGGTCACTGATGTCAGCAAGGCTAATGGGATACTGGATAGATGTCCAGTCTATCTCGGTGCGTACGAATACCGTAGACTGCCTGGAATAGAAGGCATCTTTGCAGGGAGGCAGTATGCACAATGAACGTAAAGCACTGATATTTGGATTATCTGCCGTGCTGTTGTGGTCAACAGTCGCGACCGCGTTCAAAATCACCTTAAGCTACATGACCCCGATTCAAATGCTGGCCGCCGCCAGCGTGGTATCGGTCGTCGTACTCGCCGCTATTGCCGCGGTGCAAGGCAAGCTATCGGCACTGTGGCCGACGTTTCGTCGCCGGCCTGGCTATTATTGCCTGCTCGGAATGATTAATCCCTTAATTTATTATTTGGTTCTTTTCAAAGCTTATGACCTTCTCCCTGCGTCCTTGGCGCAACCACTAAATTACAGCTGGGCCATTACCTTGACCTTAATGGCAGCGGTGTTTCTCGGCCATACTATTCGTCGTCAAGATTGGATTGCGGCGGCATTGGGCTATTTTGGTGTGGTGGTCATAGCAACCAAAGGCCAATTGCTCTCGCTACAATTCGACAGCCCGCTTGGCATTGGGCTTGCGTTGCTCTCCACGCTATTGTGGGCAGGTTTTTGGGTACTGAATACTAAAAATCCTGCCGACCCGGTGCTCGGCATTCTGTTAAGTTTTATGCTGTCATTACCTGCATCTTTATTATTGGCGGGGATAACAGCATCGTGGGCAGGGATCCCCTGGCAAGGCTGGCTCGCGGTGAGCTATGTGGGGCTTTTTGAAATGGGGATAACCTTTATGCTGTGGTTGAGCGCAATGAAATATACTCAGAATGCCTCACGGATCAGCAATCTGATTTTTATCTCGCCTTTTATCTCCTTGGTGTTATTGGCCACCATTATTGGCGAGACGATTCATATCAGCACCCTGATCGGTCTTAGCTTTATTGTCGTGGGCCTACTGATTCAGCAACGCAAACCCAAAAATAGCAAACAACCAGCGGCGAGTACCTAACGATCCTAGCGCCACACGCCGCTCAGTCTTGTTTATTCCTTTGAGGATGGGCGGCGATCAGCCCATCTTGCGTTGGATTACATATTCATAAAGCTCGTCGGCAGATAAACCGTCTTGCGCCAAGCCTTGGGTGATTTCTTCAATACGCTCAGATCGGCGCTCATCTATCACCTGATTAAATTGATAAACCAGTTCGCGTAAATATTTCAGTGGCACCTGGTGGGCGGCGCTACGTACACGCTCTTCACTTTGACTGCCTAATTCTGCCAGCAATTTGCCAAACATGATTTTCTCGGGCGATTCCTCAAGTTGCTCAAGGACGCGCGCCATTTCGATTGTCGATAATGACATAGTGTGTAACTGACCTTTGGATATAAAACGATAAGGAATGAGCATTAATTTGGTTTGCTCAGTAAATATACTCTCAATTTGGGGTTTTTAGCAAAATAAAAAAACGCTGGCCGAAGCCAGCGAAAAGGGATAATGGGTTGTCGAGACCCCAGCGTTTTGCACGTCTTATTATATTTGCCAACTGAATTGTCGTTTTTACTGATTATTTAATCTCTTACTGCTTTCGCATGCCATTGCTTACCTTTCGGTGACCACAAAATAATTAAGCCAGGTAGCAGCAACCACATATGCACGGTCATTAAATCACTGGCGGATAAACCTAAACGCTGAGTCAGGCTAACCAGCAGACCTGCGCCACTCATTTGGAACAATCCCAACAAGGCTGCCGCTGTGCCGGCACGATCAGAAAACGGGGCTAATGCCGCGCCCGCTGACGCGCCCAAAACCCAAGCAAAGCCGAATGACGAGGTAAAAATGGGTAACATAAAGGCCCAGGGGGCAGCGATGGGGCTTAATGCCAGCATCAGCCCGCCTGAGCCAACCAGCATCATCAAGCCAATATTGAGCGCGCGGCGGCTGCCAAATTTTTGCATATAGCGCGGCGCTAACATCGCGGCGGCAATGTTTAATGCCGCGTTGGCACCGAACCAAAAAGTAAAGCTGTTCATGGAAATACCATACCTATCCATCAGCAAAACGGGCGCGGAGGTGACGTAGGCTAAGATCACTGCCATCGCCAGCATGCAAAGAATAATATGATAGGTAAATGTCGGCACGCGTAGCACCTGCCAATACCGACGTAAGCTGAATAAGCGCCCAGCGTTATCTGTATGTGTCGGGCGCGTCTCAGGCAAAAATACGCTGACCAAGACCAAGCCCAATGCCGCATAACCGAGCATAAAGGTGAAGTTAGCGCGCCAATCAAACATTTGAGTCAGCCAGCTACCCAGCAGCGGGGCCAAGGCGGGCACAAAGCAAATCGCACCATTGAGATAGCTAATCATATGGCCGCTGCGCTCAGCACCAAAGCGGTCACGCACTGCCGCAAACGCACACACGGACGTCGCACATGCACCAAAACCTTGTAGCAAACGCGCCACCAGCATCATATCCATCGAGGTGGCGAGCCACGCCATCAGCGAGCTAAGACCGTATAGTGAAATACCAATGATCGCGACAGGCTTACGGCCAAAGCGGTCAGCCAATGGCCCCGCAAACAGCTGGCCCAAACCCAAACTAAACATAAACCAAGTGACGGTATCTTGCGCCAAGGTTGGGCTCACATTAAAGTCACCGGCCATATACGGTAATGCAGGCAGGTAAATATCAATCGCCATCGGGCTAAACAGCACCAGTAACACCATTAAGGCGACCAGTAAGCGATTTGATGTCGGTGAGTCAGTGTGTGACATGGGTTACTCCTCTATACAGGCACGTAGTATAGTGGCTTCAGGGTATGAACCATAATGGTTTATAGTAAAAGCAGTTATTCCCAAGGAGAATACCAGCAATGGATTTGGACCAGCTGCAGCGCACCGACCTCAATTTATTGGTGTGCCTACATGTGCTTTTAGAAGAGTGCAATGTCACGGGCACGGCAAAACGCCTGCATCTCAGCCAATCGGCAGTGAGTAAAAACTTAGCCCGACTCAGAGCGCAATTTAACGATCCACTTTTTACTCGAGCAGCCCACGGGCTCAAACCCACGGTTCGCGCGCAAGCCTTACAAGCGAAATTACGGGCTTTACTCAATGATGTTGCGGCGATGACCGAGCCCGACCACTTTCAGCCGCACTTAAGCGATCGCTGTTTTCGCTTTGCCCTCGTCGAGAGCGCCTATCCATTGCTGTTGCCACAGTTTATTGGCGATATGCTGGAAGCGGCGCCAGCTATCACCCTTAATACCGCCGCTTGGGATCAAACCACCTTTGATGGTCTCGCCCGCGGCAATATCGACTTTGGCATTACCGGTAAAGATTTAAATCCCGCCGATGCCATGCTGACCATGATGCCGCCCAAGGGTGTGCGCTACCAAGAGCTTTGCCAAGATCACCAGTGTGTGTTGATGCGCGCTGATCACCCAGCGCTCAAGGGTCCATGGGATGAAGCGCGTTACCTTGGACTGCGACATGTACAGGTGAAGTGTGACGGGAATGACCGCTGGCTGTTGGACTATAAACTGGCAGAGCGTAATATTGAGCGTGACATTGCCATGTACGTGCCAGATTTCAACAGTGCGGCGAGCCTGTGTACCTATACCGACCTGGTGTTTACCTCACCAAGCCAGTTTGCGCATTATATTGCCGCGTCGCTCAATTTGGTGGTGCGGCCGTTACCGACGCCAATCCCGCCAATGGCGTACACCTTGTTTTGGCATCAAAATCAAGAAAATGACCCGGGGCACCAATGGCTGAAAGCCTTAATTATTTCGCGCTGTCAGCAGTTTAGCCCGGCAAAATTGCAACCTATCGCCCATCGCGCTAGGGTCTAATCCACGGGTTTTTACGCGAGGCCGAACATGGCAAGTTCACCCAATTTAAAGAAGGAAGAATAATGGACGCGACCCTTACCAAGCGTATTGAGCAGCTAAGACACTGGCTGGCTCAACACGACTATGACGCCTTACTCATCCCCCACGAAGACGAATACCTCGGCGAATACGTGCCTGAGCACAATGAGCGCCTGCATTGGGCAACCGGCTTTACCGGCTCCGCAGGGGCCGCGGTGATCACCCGCGACAAGGCGGCGATTTTTGTTGATGGCCGCTATGTGGTTCAAGTCCGTAAGCAAGTCCCCGCCGGCCTGTTTGACTACTGCCATCTGATTGATGAACCACCGGTGCAATGGGCCCAGCAACAATTACCCAAGGGTGCCAAGCTGGCTATCGACGCTCGCATGCATAGTGCCGCTTGGTACAAACGCACCCAACGTGCGCTGGATGGGGCTTTGACACTGGTGAGCGTTGAGCAAAACCCGATTGAAAGCTTGTGGGACGATCGCCCCGCCCCGCTTAATAGCCCTGCCATTTTACTGGGTGAAGAGAAAACCGGCCGCGCCAGCTTGGATAAGCGGCAAACTATTGGCCAGCAGCTGGCTGATCAGAATCTTGATGCCGCTGTACTCACTCAACCCGATGCCGTCTGTTGGTTACTCAATATCCGTGGTCGCGACATCCCACGTTTACCGGTGGTGCTGACCCAAGCGATCATCAAGCAATCCGGTGACGTTACCGTGTTTATCGACCCTAACCGTCTCCCCGAAGGCTTTGATGCACATGTGGGCGAAGGCGTGAGCGTCGCGCACCCAGACAGCCTGGTTGATGCCCTGCAAGCGCTGACGGGTCAACGTGTATTGGTCGATCCAAACGGTGCCAATGCCTGGACACTGGACACCCTCCAACAAGCGCAAGTCACCGTGGTGGAAGCGCAAGACCCATGTGCGCTTGAGAAGGCAGCCAAAAATCCGCAAGAAATCGCAGGCATGCGTGCCTGTCACGTGCGCGATGGTGTTGCCGTGACTCGCTTTTTGGCCTGGTTTGACCGTCAAGTCGACGCCGGTGAACGCCCTGACGAAGCGGTGCTCGCAGACACCTTGTATCAATTCCGCCAACAAGACGATCAACTGGTCGACTTAAGCTTTGATACCATTTCCGCCGCCGGTGGCAACGCCGCTATGTGCCACTATAACCACAACAATCAGCCCAAACCGAGCGTGATTGAGAGCAACAACGTCTACTTGGTCGACTCTGGCGGCCAATACTATGACGGCACCACGGACATTACCCGTACCGTGCCGGTGGGCGAATGCAGCGCTGAGATCAAAAAGGCCTTCACGCTGGTGCTGAAAGGACATATTGCGCTGGCCACCGCGCGGTTCCCGAAAGGCACCTCAGGCAGCCAGCTTGATGCCTTAGCACGCCAGTATTTGTGGCAACACGGCTATGATTTTGACCATGGCACCGGTCACGGTGTCGGGCATTTCTTAGATGTGCACGAAGGTCCACAGCGTATTTCCAAAGCGCCCAATAGCGTCGCGCTATTGCCGGGCATGGTGGTGTCAAACGAGCCGGGCTACTATCGCGCCGAGGCGTTTGGGATCCGGATTGAAAACCTCGAATTGATTGAAGAAAAGCCCACCGAGGGCGACATGACGATGCTCGGGTTTGCCTCACTCACGCGTGCACCGATCGATCGTCGTTTGGTCGATGTGAGCTTGCTCAGCGAGGCGGAAATCCAGTGGTGGAATCGCTATCATCAAACCGTGTGGGATGAAGTTAGCCCATCTTTAGATGAGCAAGACCAAGCTTGGTTAAAACAAGCGACCGCGCCGCTAAGCCGTTAAGTCGCGTCTTCACCGAGTGTGAAAAGATGAAAAGCGTCCGATTGGACGCTTTTTTATTCCCCTTTCAGGGCTTTCTCGACCGCTTTAGGCGAAAAGCCGCGCAAGGTGGTATCGCCAATGCAAATCACCGGGACACCCCGCGAGCCTGTTGCTGCCAGCAGCTTCTTGCCTTTGGGCGTGGCCGTATCGACAACACGATAACGCAGCCCTTTTTTATCCAAGTAAGCTTTGGCCGCCTCACAGTGAGGACAGCGCGGGCCCACATATACAGTAATACGTTTCATGCCCGCATTGTCGCTAACCCGCTGCCGTTTGTGAAGCCATTTGCGCCTGACGCGCGACATCGTAGATGTTATCCCAATCTTTCCATACCACCTCAAACCCGAGGGCACGGACGCTGGCGGCCACCTCTGCCGCGCTACGTTCATCACTGATGGCAAACTGCTCCAATTGTGGCTCAGGGTTGGCATAACCGCCCGGTTGGGTTTTTGACGCCGCGGATAAGCTCGTGACACCAAGCGGCAACACATTGTCGCGAAAGTGAGGTGACTCGCGTGTCGATAGCGACAGCTCTACCTGCGGATTCCACAACCGATAGGCACAAATCAGCTGAACCAGCTGCTTATCCGTCATCACCGATTTCGGCTGTAACGCCCCCGCGCAAGGGCGTAAGCGTGGAAAGGATAGCGAATAGCGGCTTTGCCAGTATTGCTTTTCCAAATAATCGAGATGCTGGGCGGTAAAAAAGCTGTCGGTACGCCAGTCCTCAAGGCCAATCAAGGCGCCGAGACCGATCTTATCTACCCCTGCTTGTGCCAACCTATCTGGGGTTTGCAGTCGGTAGTGAAAGTCGGTTTTATTGCCACGCTTGTGGTGTTCCCCATAGGTTGGAGCGTGGTAGGTTTCTTGATACACCATCACCGCATCCACCCCCTTTGCCACCAAGGCGCGATATGCGTCGGTATCTAGCGGCTGCACCTCCATCGCCACATGATGAAAGTATTGCTTCACCACGGGTAAGGCGCGGAGAAAATACTCGAGCCCTACCTTGGTTTCATGCTCACCGGTCACCAAGAGCACACTGTCAAAGCCCATTTTTCTGATCGCTTCACATTCGGCGGCGATCTCGGCTTCATCCAGCGTGCGCCGTTTGATTCGGTTTTCCATCGAAAAACCGCAATAGGTACACACGTTGGCGCATAAATTGGAGAGATACAGCGGAATATAAAACCCCATGGTATAGCCAAACCGCTGCCGCGTCAGCGCCGCAGACTGCTGAGCCATGGCCTCAAGATAGGCTTCAGCGGCAGGACTGATCAGGGCAGCGAAATCGTCCAAATTGCGCGAGGATTTAGCCAGCGCCCGCTCGACATCTTGGCGCGTTTTGCTGTAAATCGAGAGGCGATGATGATCCCAATCGAGTGCCGCCCACCGCTTAGAAAAGCTCATCACGCCTCCCTAGCGTCAAGAAACGCGGTTAAGGGGCTAGACGCGTGAGCGTGATTGCGTGTGCCCGCCAGTCCAGCTTGATACGCGCAGCGTCCTGCTTCAACCGCTTGTTTAAACGCCGCGCCCATAGCAATCGGATCGCCAGCCGTGGCAATCGCGGTGTTGACCAATACCGCATCAGCGCCGCGCTCCATCGCTAACGCCGCCTCTGACGGAGCGCCAATACCGGCATCAATGATCACCGGCACGCGAGCTTGCTCGATAATGATGTCGAGAAACGCCATTGAGGCCAGCCCTTGGTTGGAGCCAATCGGTGAGCCAAGGGGCATCACCGCCGCGCATCCCACCTCTTCCAAACGCTTACACAACACAGGATCGGCGTGGCAATACGGCAGCACCACAAACCCCTCATCCACAAGCGTTTTCGCTGCTTGAAGGGTTTCAATCGGATCAGGCATCAAATATTTGGGATCGGGATGAATTTCTAGCTTCACCCAAGGCGTTCCCAATGCTTCTCGAGCAAGACGCGCGGCAAACACCGCTTCTTGCGCATTTTTCGCCCCTGAGGTATTGGGCAGCAGGCGCACACCGAGCTCGCGCAGCGGGGTTAAAATATCGTCTTGTGTGGCAT
Organism: Salinivibrio sp. SS3; assembly: GCF_001722105.1. Lineage (NCBI taxonomy): Bacteria > Pseudomonadati > Pseudomonadota > Gammaproteobacteria > Vibrionales > Vibrionaceae > Salinivibrio > Salinivibrio sp. SS3. Next base: position 51,553 of record NZ_MEBQ01000011.1, read on the forward strand.
GCACATCGACTCGCTTTAGCGCCATGGTGACCAGTTCAGTACCACTGGCCGCCAGTGATTCGGCCATAGTCTTGCGACTGGCAAACTTGCCGGTGCCGGTTAACAGCCGAGATGAAAACGTCGTATCCGCAATGGTTAACATGATTATCCTCCGGCAATCGCTTGAAAGACCGCCAAGCTATCGCCAGCGGTAAGTGACGTGGATGACCAAGCATCACGCGCAATAATGGTCTGATTTAGCGCCACTGCGACCGATTCGGCTGGCACCTTCATCTCCTCAATCAGTTGCGCGACGGTCGTGGCATTAACCTCTGTAGGCGTGTCATTAATGATTAACTGCATCACTTACCTCCCGCGTTGGCTGACAAACCGCACAGTGCGGATGCACAGGCAGCGAAAAGTGCTGCCATGTCATGGTTTGTCCATCCAGTCGTGACAAGCGATTGGTACCGACCGCCTGCCCTAATAACAGTTTTATCCCTTCCAGCGCTTGCGCGGTGGCCATCATGCCGACTACCGGCCCCATTACCCCAGCTTCAGCACAGCGCGTGGGTTCAGAAAGCGTCACGTCCGCAAAGGCGCACGCATAACATGCGCTATGTGGTTGATAAACCAATAACTGGCCTTGCCAACCGATCGCCGCCGCGCTCACCAAGGGTGTACCAGCCTCTACACAGGCTTGATTGACTGCATGGCGAGTGGCGAGATTATCACTGCAATCGAGAACCACATCCGCCATCGCCACTTCGAGCGCCAGACGCTCACCCTCGAGATAGGCATTGATGGCTCGGCACTGGCAATCTGGGTTCAACGCGACCAAGTTAGCGGCTAGCGCTGCGGCTTTATCGGTGCCAATTTGCGCCTCCCGATACGCCACCTGACGCGCCAAATTAGATAGCTCAATGTGGTCCGAGTCAGCAATCGCTAACTGTCCCACGCCACCGCCTGCAAGATAGAGGCCCGCGGTGGTTCCAAGCCCACCGGCACCGACCATTAACACGCGTGCCTTGCTCAGTGCCTGCTGCCCGCATTCTCCAACTTCTGGCAGCATGATTTGCCGGCTATAACGCAGGTATTCACTGTCCGATAGCATCACGCCCTCCTTGCTGTCTTGATGGATTAAGACAGCGATTAAATGCGTCAATGCGCGCCGCTAAATCAGGCGCTTGCGTCACGGCACGGACCACCGCAATGGCGTCCACGCCAGTGCGCCAAACGTCAGGGGCTCGATCGAGATCAATACCGCCAATCGCCACCGTCGGGAAACGACCATCCACAGTCGCCACCTGCTGTGCTAACGCAGAAATGCCTTGCGGCGGCTCGGCGAGCTGTTTGGTGGTGGTGGGAAAAATATGACCGATGGCAAGATAACTGGGCGAGAGTTCAATCGCTGCGGCAAGCTGTTCGGGACTGCGTGTCGATACGCCTAGGCGCACGCCTTGCCGCGCAAGCCGGTCAAGATCCGCCTCTTGTAAGTCTTGCTGCCCAAGATGAACGCCATAGGCGCCAGCCTCAAGCGCGATCTGCCAGTGATCGTTGATAAACACCTGCGCATGGTGCGCGCGGCCCAATTCCACCGCGCGCTGTACCCAATCTAACAATTGTGGATGCGCTGGCTTCTTCACACGCAGTTGCACGGTTTTCACCCCCAAACAAAGCAAGCGTTCGAGCAAATCCACATCGTCCACCACAGGATATAATGGGCCTATACCTTCAGGCATAGGCGCAAATGGGGTTAGGCTCATGATTCCACCTTATCGCTGTCGCTTACCTCAGCGCCTTGTGGTGACGAATGATGAGATTTTTGCAGGTAGAGCTCACTGCCCTTTTCTCGGAATTCTTGCGATTTTTGTTGCATGCCCGCTAACGGGTCTTCCAGCATAGTGACATCAATCGCTTCGCCCGCGGCGGCATAGCCATTTTCTTTGGCATAATCTCGGACTTCTTGGCTGATTTTCATGGAGCAGAATTTCGGCCCACACATGGAGCAAAAGTGTGCGACCTTGCCCGACTCTTGAGGGAGCGTTTCGTCGTGATAGGCACGTGCCGTCACCGGATCTAAAGCAAGGTTGAACTGATCTTCCCAGCGGAATTCAAAGCGCGCTTTGGAAATGGCGTTATCTCGCACCTGGGCGCCCGGATGTCCTTTAGCTAAGTCGGCGGCGTGCGCGCACAATTTGTAGGTGATCATGCCCGTTTTAACATCCTCTTTATTGGGCAGACCCAGATGTTCTTTAGGCGTGACATAGCAAAGCATCGCACACCCAAACCAGCCAATCATCGCCGCACCAATCCCGGAGGTGATGTGGTCGTAACCCGGCGCAATATCGGTAGTTAATGGGCCTAAGGTGTAAAAAGGCGCTTCATGGCAATGGGTGAGCTGCTCATCCATGTTCTCTTTGATCATGTGCATGGGCACATGGCCGGGGCCTTCAATCATCACCTGCACATCGTATTCCCATGCCACCTTGGTAAGCTCGCCCAGAGTACGTAGCTCACTGAATTGCGCTTCGTCGTTCGCGTCAGCCACTGAGCCGGGACGTAATCCATCGCCTAGCGACAGCGATACATCATACGCGGCACAAATCTCGCAGATTTCACGAAAATGGGTATAGAGGAAGCTTTCTTGATGATGCGCCAAGCACCATTTGGCGATAATCGACCCACCACGCGAGACAATCCCAGTCACGCGATTGGCGGTCATGGGCACATAGTGCAAACGCACTCCAGCGTGAATGGTAAAGTAATCCACCCCTTGCTCGGCTTGCTCTATTAAGGTATCGCGCATCACTTCCCAAGTCAGGTCTTCGGCAATGCCATTCACTTTCTCAAGCGCTTGATACATAGGCACAGTGCCAATCGGGACTGGGCTATTACGTAAAATCCACTCGCGAGTTTCGTGGATATTGCGTCCGGTCGATAAATCCATCACCGTATCCGCTCCCCAACGGGTCGCCCACACCAACTTTTCGGTTTCTTCTTCAATGGAGGAGCTCACCGCCGAGTTACCAATATTGGCATTCACTTTCACCAGAAAGTTACGCCCAATGATCATTGGTTCCGCTTCTGGATGATTAATGTTGGCCGGAATAATCGCGCGTCCTTCAGCGACCTCTTGGCGTACAAATTCGGGGGTGATGTGTGATGGCAAATGCGCGCCAAAGCTTTCTCCTGGGTGCTGGCGATTTAGCTGCTCTTCACGATACTGCTGACGCCCCATATTTTCCCGGATCGCGATAAATTCCATCTCTGGGGTGATAATGCCTTGGCGTGCGTAGTGAAGTTGGGTCACACATTGGTTAGGTTTCGCCCGACGGATAGGCGGTAAGGCACTAAAGCGAAGATCATCTAAGGTTTCATCACTGAGACGAGTCTGCGCATAGTCTGAGCTCACTGCATCAAGAAACTCTGTATCGGCACGCTCATCAATCCAGGCTTTGCGCACTGGCGCTAAGCCTTGGTAAATATCGATAGCACTCTGTGGGTCGGTATAAGGCCCTGATGTGTCATAAACCCGAATGGATTCATTGTCCTCGTACTGCGGATTGTCTTTACTCCCGCCCACAAAGGTCGGAGACAGATGGATCTCGCGCATCCCTACACGAATATCAGGTCGCGAGCCCTCGACATAAACTTTCTCCGAGTTGGGATGGGTTTGCGCAGAGAGGGAATCGATAAAGGATTTGGCCTCAAGACGGGCCTGTTTACGGGTCGACATAGCATTACTCCGGTGTTCATTATGGGAATTAATGCTTGCCGGAAAACGCTGAATTGAGATGTGAGCAAACTGGCAGACGGGTTGCGTCTGTGATCTGAAGCATCTCTTGTTCCCTTCGCTGGTCTTAACCAGATCAGGTTCAACGGATCCCACTTAACGTGGTCTCAGCCAATTGGCACTCCGACAAGTTCAACGCCAGTATAAGAAATCACCGCCGCAACAACAAGCGACGTAACACGATGTTTTCGCTTAACCGGTGATGCGTGCTAGCAACCAAGCGCCCATCGCGGCTGCACTTAAGCACAACGCGAGATTGAGACCCACATTCAACAAGGCTTTCACCGTCTCACCATGTTGAAAAAGGAGCAAGGTATCCACTGAAAAGGTAGAGAAGGTGGTGAACGCGCCTAAAAAGCCAATCGCAATCAGTTGACGCCAAGGCACTGGGGCAATCAGCTCTTGGCTCATCGCCGCTAAAAAGACCCCCATCGCTAATGAGCCCAGCACATTAACCATTAGGGTACCGTACGGGAATCCTCGACCAAACACCGCGACGCTCCACTCTGACACTAAAAAACGCGAGGACGCCCCTAATGCGCCGCCAAGCCCTACCCACAATATGCTTACCACTGGGTGCTCCTTTCGATTGGTAAAAACTCATCATACCGCGACATGTGAACAAGAAACAGGAGGGAGAAAAAGGGAAGAGGGGCAGAGTTGCTAGAAGCTTAATGATTCACATACAAAAAAAGCACCGACAATGTCGATGCTTTGGTGTTTGGCAGGGGTAGAGGGATTCGACCGGGCTGGCGTCCCAGCCCCCAACACGCCTTTTTTGTCGTTTGCATGTTCTCATCTATCTCTTATCGGATTACGAGAAGCTTGATGATTCACATACAAAAAAGCATCGACAATGTCGATGCTTTGATATTTGGCAGGGGTAGAGGGATTCGAACCCCCAACACGCGGATTTGGAATCCGCTGCTCTGCCAATTGGAGCTATACCCCTGTAGATAGGTGCCTATTGTAGCGATCCCGCGACAAATTACCACCACCAATTACTCTTCAGACGTTTAATCGCTTATTTATAAAGCAAATCGTCCCAACGACCCAATAACAAAAAACCCTACTAAAATTAGCAGGGTTTCTAAGTAGTGGCGGAGTGGACGGGACTCGAACCCGCGACCCCCGGCGTGACAGGCCGGTATTCTAACCAACTGAACTACCACTCCGCACCAATTCTGTCTTATCAAAGTCTTACATATCATTGCTTTGATAGTTAAATTGCGTGCTATGCGCAGGGAGTTTTGAAGCGAGAAGCACAGTGTATGCCAATACATGAGCATCGCAGCTATCAAAAATCACAAGCAATAGGCGCAATTTATAATCAAAGCCTGGCGATGTCCTACTCTCACATGGGGAGACCCCACACTACCATCGGCGCTGCTTCGTTTCACTACTGAGTTCGGCATGGAGTCAGGTGGGTCCAAAGCGCTATGGTCGCCAAGCAAAATTTGGTGTGTCTTCACTTTTCAGTCAAAACACGAATCTAGAAAGCTGTTCGTTCTCGCCACAATCAACTGGCTTTATTTAAGTCCAACCCAAAACCTCTTGGGTGTTGTATGGTTAAGCCTCACGGGCCATTAGTACAGGTTAGCTCAACGCCTCACAGCGCTTACACACCCTGCCTATCAACGTTCTCGTCTAGAACAACCCTTTAGAGAGCTCGAGGCTCTAGGGATGACTCATCTCGGGGCCAGCTTCGCGCTTAGATGCTTTCAGCGCTTATCTGTGCCGAACTTAGCTACCGGGCAATGCGTCTGGCGACACAACCCGAACACCAGCGGTTCGTCCACTCCGGTCCTCTCGTACTAGGAGCAGCTCCCCTCAATCATCCCCAACGCCCACCACACATAGGGACGGACCAGAGCCCAGCAGCGACAAACCCACGTCGAGTACCACAGATCATGCCATACGCGCCAACCCGAGACG
>NZ_MEBQ01000012.1:0-187815 GCF_001722105.1 Salinivibrio sp. SS3
CAGGTGGTCTTCGCGGTGTCTTTCATGCCCACGATTTCAACGTCGTCACCTACAGTGATGATGCCTTGCTCAACACGACCGGTTACAACCGTACCACGGCCTTGGATTGAGAAGACGTCTTCGATTGGCAGGATGAACGGCTTGTCGATCGCACGCTCTGGCTCTGGGATGTAAGAATCTAGCGCTTCTGCTAGTTCAACAATCTTCTGCTCCCACTGCTCTTCGCCGTTCAATGCACCCAGTGCAGAACCTTGAATAACTGGGCAGTCGTCACCTGGGAAGTCATACTCTGAAAGTAGCTCACGAACTTCCATTTCAACCAGCTCAAGCAGCTCTTCGTCATCAACCATGTCACATTTGTTCATGAACACGATGATGTTTGGAATACCAACCTGACGGCCAAGTAGGATGTGCTCACGCGTCTGTGGCATTGGGCCATCAGTTGCCGCAACAACCAGGATACCACCGTCCATCTGCGCCGCACCGGTGATCATGTTTTTCACATAGTCAGCGTGTCCTGGGCAGTCAACGTGTGCGTAGTGGCGAGTCGGTGTATCGTACTCAACGTGAGACGTTGCGATGGTGATACCACGATCACGCTCTTCTGGTGCGTTATCGATTGACGCGAAATCACGCGCTGCACCGCCGTGTACTTTTGCAAGTACCGTACAGATAGCGGCAGTTAGCGTAGTTTTACCATGGTCAACGTGGCCGATAGTACCAACGTTAACGTGCGTTTTCGTACGTTCAAATTTTTCTTTAGACACGATCGTCTTCCTTCCTAGTTGTGAGTTAAAGGACTTGGCCTAATAACTCAGAAGTCAGTGTTTGATGCCGAGCACGATGTCGGCATCTGGACCAAAATAATTAGCTACGCTCTGCGATCAGGGCGTCAGCGATGTTCTTAGGCACTTCCCCGTACTCGCTGAATTCCATCGAGTAAGATGCACGGCCTTGTGTCGCACTACGTAGGTCAGTAGCGTAACCGAACATTTCAGACAGTGGAACCTGGGCGCGTACGATCTTCAGACCCGCAGGGCCTTCTTCCATACCACCGATCAGGCCACGACGACGGTTCAAGTCACCGACAACGTCACCCATCCACTCTTCTGGCGTGGTTACTTCAACCTTCATCATTGGCTCAAGCATAACAGGCTGCGCGTCGTGAGCACCTTTCTTGAATGCCATTGATGCGGCGATCTTAAACGCCATTTCGTTAGAGTCAACATCGTGGTAAGAACCATCGAACAAGGTTGCTTTAACGTCAAGTACCGGATAGCCAGCCAGTACACCGTTAGCCATCTGCTCTTCGATACCTTTAGCCACCGAGCTGATGTATTCACGTGGAACCACACCACCAACGATTTCGTCAACAAAGACAAAGCCTTCGTTCGGCTCTGATGGTTCGATTTTCAGCCATACGTGACCGTACTGACCACGACCACCAGACTGCTTAACGAACTTACCTTCAACTTTGGTGCTACCACGGATGGTTTCGCGATAAGCAACCTGTGGCTTACCAACGTTACACTCAACGTTAAATTCGCGACGCATACGGTCAACGATGATGTCTAGGTGAAGCTCACCCATACCCGAGATCAGGGTCTGGCCAGACTCTTCGTCAGACTCAACGCGGAAAGATGGATCTTCGGCCGCCAGTTTACCTAGCGCGATACCCATTTTCTCTTGGTCAGCTTTAGACTTAGGCTCAACCGCGATCTGGATAACCGGATCAGGGAATTCCATGCGCTCTAGGATTACTTTTGAATCCATTGAACATAGGGTATCACCCGTGGTCACGTCTTTCAGACCAACCGCAGCAGCGATGTCGCCGGCACGGATTTCTTTGATCTCTTCACGCTTGTTGGAGTGCATCTGTACGATACGACCCAAACGCTCACGCTTTTGCTTCACTGAGTTATAGACAGTGTCGCCCGAGTTAACCACACCTGAGTAAACACGCATAAAGGTCAACGTACCTACGAATGGGTCAGTCGCGACTTTAAATGCCAATGCTGCAAACGGTTCTTTGTCGTCAGCGTGACGTGCGATTGGGTTACCGTCTTCGTCTTCACCTTTGATTGACTTCACATCAATCGGTGATGGCAAGTATTCGATAACCGCATCCAGTACTGCCTGAACGCCTTTGTTCTTAAACGCAGAACCACAGGTTGCCAGTACGATTTCGTTATCAAGGGTACGCTGACGCAGGGCTGTCTTGATTTCTTCTTCAGACAACTCACCTTCTTCAAGGTATTTGTCCATCAGCTCTTCAGAGGCTTCAGCAGCAGACTCAACCAAGAAGTTGTGCCACTCTTCTGCTTGCTCTTTCAGATCGTCTGGAATTTCTTCATAGGTATAAGTCATACCCATGTCTGCTTCGTTCCAGTTGATCGCTTTCATTTTGATCAGGTCAATCACGCCCTTGAACTGGTCTTCTGCACCGATGTTCAAGTGAATTGGCACAGGGTGTGCGCCAAGACGGTTTTTGATTTGATCAACAACGCGCAGGTAATCAGCACCCGCACGGTCCATCTTGTTGACGAATACCATACGCGGTACTTCGTATTTATCAGCCTGACGCCATACGGTTTCAGACTGAGGCTCAACACCTGATGAACCACAGAATACAACCACCGCACCATCAAGCACACGCAAAGAACGCTCAACTTCGATAGTGAAGTCAACGTGTCCAGGAGTATCGATGATGTTTACGCGGTGTTGTTTGAACTGCTGATCAGAACCGGCCCAGAAAGTCGTGGTCGCGGCTGAGGTGATGGTGATACCACGCTCCTGCTCTTGCGACATCCAGTCCATGGTAGCGGCGCCGTCGTGTACCTCACCGATTTTGTGTGACAGACCTGTGTAGAACAGGATCCGCTCGGTAGTCGTGGTTTTACCGGCGTCTACGTGAGCACAAATACCGATGTTACGGTAGCGCTCGATAGGGGTTTTACGAGCCACAATAGTATCCTCTTGCTAAGGTTAACCTTAGAAAATGGGTTTGGCGTGCCCCGAGTGGGACACGCCATGAAGGCATTACCAGCGGTAATGTGCGAACGCTTTGTTCGCGTCTGCCATACGGTGAACGTCTTCACGTTTCTTAACAGCAGTACCTTTGTTTTCTGACGCGTCTAGCATCTCGCTTGCTAGGCGCTGAGCCATAGATTTTTCACCACGCTTACGAGCGGCTTCAACCAACCAACGCATAGCCAGTGCGTTACGACGTACAGGACGTACTTCTACTGGCACTTGGTAAGTTGAACCACCTACACGGCGAGATTTAACCTCGACCGCTGGGCGTACGTTTTCAAGAGCTTGTTCGAATACAGCCAAGTGCTCTTTACCAGAACGCTCAGCCATGATGTCTAGTGCACCATAAACGATTTTTTCAGCCGTTGACTTCTTACCGTCAACCATCAGGATGTTTACAAATTTTGCCAGCAATTCTGATCCGAACTTAGGATCTGGAAGAATTTTACGCTGACCAATTACGCGACGACGTGGCATGGATTATCTCCGTTGTCTTCTTCAGGTTTTATCCAAAACTTTTCAGTTTTTTCAAAATTCAATTGTTTGAGTGTTTGGCCTTACTTAACGGAATCCATTAAGACTTAGGACGCTTCACACCGTACTTAGAACGACCTTGTTTACGGCCGTTAACGCCTGCACAGTCAAGTGCGCCACGAACAGTGTGGTAACGCACACCCGGCAAGTCTTTAACACGACCGCCGCGGATAAGCACAACACTGTGCTCTTGCAGGTTGTGGCCTTCACCACCAATGTAAGAGGTGACTTCAAAGCCATTGGTCAAACGCACACGGCATACTTTACGCAGTGCAGAGTTTGGTTTCTTTGGAGTAGTGGTGTAAACACGAGTACATACACCACGTTTTTGTGGACACGCTTCCAACGCAGGCACGTTGCTTTTCGCAACTTGCTTCAAGCGTGGCTTGCGAACCAGCTGGTTAATAGTTGCCATTAAATAGCTCCTGATATTACTTAACGTATAAGTGTGAAAAATCTAGCCCCAATACAACAGGGACGCGAAATTTTAGGCGTCGGGGTATGGGGTGTCAAGATTTATACAGAGATCTTTGCATTGTTTGTTTTTCGAACAGCACGCGGGGGATTTTCACACACGACAAAGACTAGCCGATTACCATGTCATTTGCGTGACATGTTCAGCGCTCAAATCGACCAATTGATGCATATCAATCAGCTCAGCACTGGGGTGTAGTTTCTCACCAAGCCCACGAGCGTCCACATCCTCTTTCAGCAAATAAACAGCATGCGTCTCGGTAAACAATCGGATTGCCCACTCGCTCCCCGCCACCCCGGCGACAACAGCATCACTGATCAAGACAATCGCACTGTTCGATGGCGCGTAGTCTAAGCACTGTGCCAAGGCTTGACGGCTGTATGGTGAGTGTTTGACCAGGTGAAGCACGGCCTTCTCCTTAAAAATGTAGAATGCGATCGCAGCCTGACAGCTGCGTTTTGATTTGCTCGAGGGATAACGCTTGAGTCGACAGCACCGTAGACGTTTGCTCAAGTCCTCGTGCGGTCAACGAGGCCTGACAGGCATAAATCGCTTCGACATCACACAAGGGGAGCATTTTAAAGCTGGCGATATAGTCACGGCTCAAAATCTGGCCCGGTTGCTGCCCTTCAAGCAATTGAAAGACACCGTCGCCGATAAAAAACACCACCAAGTTGTCACAAAAGGCGGACGCAGCAAGCAGTGCATCCAGCCCTTCTCGGCCACTTGCGCTGCCATGAGGTGCCGAGGAAAAAACAAACCCTATTTTCATCACTGCCCTCTTAAAATTGCATCACACGGTCGGCGGTCAATAAAGCTTCCGCCAGCGCCCCAAGCCCCGCTTGGGAAAAGTCGGTTGCCAAGGTGCTTTGCGATAACCCATGTTGTGCCGCTTCCTGATCACTGATCACACCACGGCGCAGCGCTGCAGCCACACAGGTTTCCAGTTCCACGTGATGATCACGGGCTAACGCCTGCCACGCGCCCACCAAATCAAATTCATCATTTGCAGGGACGGTGCTCGCTGCCCCATTCAATACACCATCTTGATAGAAAAATACCTTACTGACTTGATGCCCGGCCTCTATTGCCGCACAAGCAAACTGATACGCGGTACGTGCCATTTGTGTGCCGTAAGCCGGCTCCGTGACCACTAACACATATTGCAATTTCATGACGCCGCCTCTTCGGTTTTGCGTTGTCTAACGTAGAGGTACACCGTGTGTTTAGAAATATTAAGCCTGGCCGCGACCCGATTAATGGCATCTTTGATATCAAAAATCCCTTTATCATAGAGCGCCATGACGATTTGGCGGTTTTTGGTATTGTTAGACACGCTTTTATCGGCGTTCACTTCTTCAACGGTACGCTCGACCGTTTGATCCACCAGCTCTTCCACATCACTGGCAAAATTAACCGATGAGGCCGCTTGCTTCGCTTGATCGTCGGGGATGAAGGCTTGCAGTACCTGAGAAAAAGGCGCGTCTAAATTGATATTGATACATAACAGCCCAATGATGCGGTTGTCCCCGTTACGAATGGCCACCGTGATTGATTTCATCAAGGTGCCACTTTTCGCGCGGGTAAAGTAAGCGCGAGAGAAGTTGCGCTCGGAGCCCTCGATATCACGCAGCATGCGCAAGGCTAAGTCAGTGATGGGTGAACCCACCTGACGCCCGGTATTTTCACCGTTGGCGATTTTTATCGCCGACTTATTTAAATCGTCTAATGCATGCAGCACGATTTCACAGTGCCCACCAATCAAGGCGGCTAGCCCATCGACCACGGCCGAGTAGGACTGCAAGATAATGCTGTCTTGTTGGTTAAGTGGATTGGGCTCGATGAGCTCACTTTCCGTCATAATGTTCGCGCCAAAACCCTCTGTCGGTACCACGTACGCCTACCCTTATTCGACCATTTATCTTTATTGCTCTGCGCTCAGTTTAACAGAATTCCTATCTAAAAATGCAAAAAGCCCCGGCAACGCCGGGGCTGGTATCACGAGTCAAGACCTTAGCTTTTAGCCTTGGCTCGCGCTATCACCTTCTTTCGCATCATCTTTGATTTCGAGTAACTCAACATCAAATACCAAGGTCGAGTTGGCAGGAATCGATGCAGTGTCTTGGTCACCATAAGCCAGCTCTGGCGGTACAACAAAGGTAAACTTAGAGCCGACCGGCATCAGCTGCACCCCTTCAGTCCAGCCAGGGATCACTCGATTGAGTGGGAAAGTGGCCGGTTCACCACGATCGTATGAGCTGTCGAATTGCGTACCGTCAGTCAGGGTACCTTTATAATGCACCACAACCGTATCTTCTGCTGATGGCTTCTCACCATCACCCATGCTATCGACTTTGTACAACAGCCCAGAATCAGTTTCTTTCACGCCTTCTTTCTGCGCGAACTCAGTGCGGTATTTTTCACCGTCAGCGATCGCGGCTTCTGCTTTTTCTTTTGCTTGTTGCTGGGCAAGCTTGGTCACACGCTGATCAAGCGATTGCAACGCCGCCTGTGCTTGCTCATCGGTTAACTTTGACTCACCTTGAAAGACGTCTTGCACCCCTTGCAATACCACCTCTTTATCCAGCTCGAGACCAATTTCGGCCTGCTGCTCCAAGTTGGCGTTGAGATATTGCGCCAAAGAAGCGCCAATCGCGTAGGCTGCTTTGTCGTCTTCGTTGGCAAACGCCGCTTCGGCTTGTTCAGCCGCTTGGTTGGTTTGCTCTACTTTTGCGTCTTCTTGTTGACAGCCGACGGCAAAGGCAACGGTTGCCGCGAGTAGCGACATCTTCATTACTGATTTCATTGGGTACTCCGTTGATGGTAAGGATTAATCCTCGTATTGTATTTACTGACGCATCCACCATGCGAAAGCCTGATTCTATCCATATACTCGTGGTTATATGGCTGCACACTCTGGAACTCAAGTATGATGCCCAAAATCCGCCACATTGTTGGCATTTTTATTCTGTTAAGCGGCCTAACGGGCTGCTGGCAGTCTGGCAAAGAAGCCCAGCGCTGGTCAATCCACCCTGAGGGCGCCACCAGCTTTAGTCTTAGCCGCGATGGCCGTTTTGCTTTACTCGCCTCGGACGAAACCGACATTGTCCTGTGGGATCTGGTCACCAATCAGCGGTTGGCGGAGCTAGGGCCGCAAGATCCCAATGCCAACCCTGTCGTGGTCAGCCATATTTCCGATAATAAGCGCTACGCTATCACCGCAACGGCACAAAACTTTGCCGTTTGGGATCTGGCTTGGAGCCAGTCTCAAGGACTCTGGTCTATTTCTGACGGCATCATCCGCGATGCCGCGATCAGCAACAATGGTGAAAAGCTGGTACTGGCCATGTCTAGCGGTAAAGCATTATTCATCGACTTAGGCACGGGAAGGCGCCTAGAGTTCCTTGCGCATCGCGATAAAGTCAATGCGGTCGCGATTTCCCCCAATGGTGCTTACGTTCTATCAGGGGGAAATGACCATCATGCCTATTTTTGGGATACCGAGTCGGGGCAAATTATCAACGACTTCGCCTATGATCAACGGGTTAAGCAAGTGGCCTTGCATCGTGAAGGCCAATACGCGTTCGTCTCTGATGGCGGCAATCGCGCGGTGATTTGGGCTTTGCCCAGTGGTGAAAAGGTAAGTGAGCTGGATATTTTTGCTCGCCAAGCGATTTACGCCAGTGCCCGTTTTTCCGATGATGGCCGTCAGTTGGCCACTGGCACCCCCTCACAGCGGGTCGAATTATGGGACGTACAAAGCGGTGAAAACATTGGCCGCTGGCAAGCCTTGGCGCAACCAGACACTCGCCCACCTAGCGCAGTCGTGTATGATGTGGCTATCGACCCCACCGGGCGAGTGATTTCCGGGACATCCGCCGGTATCGCCCAAGCTTGGTTAACCGACGCGCAATAGCGAGAGAGCAGTATGAGCGAGATTGATAAGTTACAGCAGCAAATCGACGACCTGGAATATAAGGTCGCTTTTCAAGAAGACACCATCGAGCAGCTCAACCACGCGTTAACCCAGCAGCAAGGGGACATTAAGCGTATGACAGTGCAAATTCAATACTTAGTCAGTAAGTTAAAAAACATAGAGCCGGAAAACATTGCCAGCCAAGCAGAAGAAACCCCGCCACCACACTATTGATACGAAAAAGGCGCCATTCGGCGCCTTTCATTCACCACAGACGGATACCGTCTTAGTGGTCGTGACCACAGCTTTCACCGTCTTGGTGAATATGACCGTGAGACACTTCCTCTTCTGTCGCTTCGCGAACGTCAACCACTTCCACAGAGAAAGACAGGGTTTGACCGGCTAGCATGTGGTTAGCGTCAACTACCACTTCTTCACCATCCACTTCCGTCACTTCAACTGGAATTTGGCCTTGGTCCGTTTCTGCCATAAAGCGCATGCCCACTTCTACTTGGTCTACGCCTTGGAATACGTTAGCTGGTACGCGTTGTACCATAGCTTCTTGGTAATCACCGTAGGCTTCATCTGGGCCTACAGTCACGTCAAAGCTCTCACCTTTTTCGCGGCCTTCCAGCGCGTTCTCAAGACCTACAATCAGGTTACGGTGACCGTGCAGGTATTGGAGAGGCTCTTGTGCTGTTGATTCGTCAACAAGTGCACCATCTTCATTTTTTACTTGGTAAGCCAGGCTGACTACCACATCTTTTGCAATTTTCATGCTCGCTCCGAGACCGGAAGGTAAATGGACTGACGATGATAACGGATCCCCTACTCCGGTTTAAAGATCCCAATGACATTCTCTGCTGACTCGGCACCAGAGTGTGACTGTTGTGCCGAATCAGGCAACCGACTATCATGATAATCGCAGCTGACACACTCTACTTTGTCAATATTATTTTCGCGCCATACTCGTAACGTATCGAGCTGTTGGCACGCCGGGCACGCTGCCCCAGCAATGAAACGTTTTTTCACTTCAACACCTTACTCATCTCGATTCCAACTTTGGTGCCGCTCACTATCACCACGCATTTCTCGGTCAAAAATTTCTTCCAACTCTTTGCGTGCTTCTTTCGCTCGGGAGGCCGTCGCCAAGTCTTCGCTGTGTTGCGGCAAGAGATCTTGCAATACCCGCATATCCAGCTTACGAAATAAAATTTCGGCTCGCTTGGCTTTATACGGATGCATACCCAGTGACTCTAGCGTCTGCCTCCCGAGCTCAAGGGCCCCCAAAAAGGTTTCACGCGAGAATTGATCCACGCCCTGTGCCATCAATTGATAGGCCTCGACACGACTCCGCGCCCGCGCCATTACTTTAAGGTTAGGGAAATGGCGCGCACAAAGATCAACAATCTCCATCACTTCATCAGGCGAGTCGGTACAAATCACAATCGCTTCAGCGGTATGCGCGCCTGCCGCCCGTAATAAACTGAGCTGGGTTGCGTCGCCATAATACACTTCATAGCCA
Organism: Salinivibrio sp. SS3; assembly: GCF_001722105.1. Taxonomy (NCBI): domain Bacteria; kingdom Pseudomonadati; phylum Pseudomonadota; class Gammaproteobacteria; order Vibrionales; family Vibrionaceae; genus Salinivibrio; species Salinivibrio sp. SS3. The sequence continues at coordinate 9,484 of NZ_MEBQ01000012.1, forward strand.
AAACGACGTAGCAGCTTAATTTGCGTCGGATCACGTTCTAATATGGTTACCCCAATTTTATTGGCGAACATCAACCGGCCTACCACCTGACCAAAGCGACCAAAACCGGCAATGATCACGCGCGCATCGGCCTGCTCAAACTGCCCTTGTGGTGGCGCTTCTTCAGGCTCATTAAACGTGCGAGCAAACCAGCGTTGTTGAAGCGTCAGCATTAAAGGCGTGGTCATCATCGACAAGCTCACCACCACCAACAAAAACGCGTTTAACTCTTGGTCAAGTAAGCCCTGGCTACGCGCTGCATTGAAAATAACAAACGCAAACTCTCCCCCTTGGCTGAGTAATACCGCCATTTGACTGCGCGCTTTTGGCACCACCCCAAAGGCACGCGCCAAGCCATAAAGCAGCAAGGTCTTCACCAAGATCAACGCCGCGACCGCTCCCAGTATGGCCAGTGGGTAGTCGAGCAATAGACCGAGATCAACGGTCATTCCCACTGCAATAAAGAACAGCCCAAGCAACAAACCTTTAAAAGGCTCAATCGCGGTTTCTAATTCATGACGGTATTCACTTTCCGCAAGCAATACGCCCGCAAGAAACGCCCCCAGCGCCATCGATAGGCCTAACGCTTGCATGGCGAGGGCAATCCCAATCACCAAGGCCAGCGAGGTCACTGTAAATAGCTCGGTGACGCCGCTCATGGCCACTAAACGAAACAGCGGACGCAGCAGGAAATGACCGCCCACCAGCAAAATACCAATGCCGACAAACATCCATAATACGTCGAGCCAACTGCCAGCACTGCCACCGGCAAGCGCGGGGATCATCGCGAGCATCGGGATCACCGCTATATCTTGGAAGAGCAAGACGGCAAATCCCGCTTGCCCGGTTTCGCTGCGCATTAGGCGTTGATCTTCGATAATCTTCATCGCAATCGCGGTTGAAGAGAGCGCCAAGCCAACCCCAATCACCAACGCTTGCGAGAGTGTCAAGCCGACCAATGCGCAAATCACACCGATAAACAACGCTGTGACCACGACCTGACTGCCCCCCAGACCGATAATCGGTCGTCGCATCTGGAGCAACTTTTTGGGGTTCAACTCCAAACCGATCAGAAAAAGCAGCAGCACCACGCCAAATTCGGCAAAATGGAGAATCGCATCCACATCACGGACCAGACCCAGCCCCCAGGGCCCGATCACTATGCCTGCCAGCAAATAGCCAAGCACCGAGCCCATACCCAAGCGCTGGGCAAGAGGAACCGCAATCACCGCCGCCAATAAAAAAACAAAGGCCACCGATAAGAGGTTGTTATCCATCCTCGCCTCCTTGGTGCGCCAATGGGTCAGCGAGCCAATCGGCATAAATCTCAGCAAACGCTTCGCGATCGGCATCGCCAACGCGGCGCGCCCAGTGCAAGACCAACGGTGGGATCCAATACATCCGACATAATGAGGCGGTTAACTCAAAAGGCTGCAGTAGCTCGGCCATTGAATATTTGTTGTAACCTTGTTGACTAAACGCTTCGGCCGCCCCGCCGGTGGTCACCACAAAACGGCAGGTTTTACCGGCCAACGCATCCCCGCCTTGCCCATGTGCAAACCCTTTCCCGAGCACCACATCTATCCACTCTTTCAACAGCGCCGGACAGGAATACATTTGCAGTGGATGCTGAAAGACCAACACATCGGCGTCAGTGACCAACGCGCGCTCATGATGGACGTCCACCACAAAATCCGGGTAGGCGGCGTAAATATCGTGCACGCTGACATGGGCCAGCGGCGTAATGGCCTCAATTAAACGACGATTGGCAACAGATTCATCGGGGTCGGGGTGAGCAAAAATCACCAGTACCTTGGGAAGAGAGGGGCTTTCAGCCTTATCTCGGGGCATAGGCTTCCTTGTCTTATGATTATGGTCAGAACGCAATCTGTTCATTTATCCGTGTTTTTAACTTTAACACACAAATATGCGCCGTCTGTGTCTGACCAGTGGGATGACGCGGTAGAATTTGGCAATCCCGGTATCAAGCTGGTATAACGACCGCGCGACAATGCGCACCCATCAACCCGAGACAGACTGAGAAATCATGATTCGCTTCTCCGATATTCAACTGCTTCGAGGGGGTAAGCCCCTGCTTGACCACACTTCTGCCACTATCTCACCGGGCGACAAAGTCGGTCTGGTGGGCAAAAATGGCTGTGGCAAATCGAGCTTGTTTGCCTTGCTGCGCCATCAATTATCGTTGGATGCCGGCCATTGTGACTACCCGAGTCAGTGGCAGGTAGCATGGGTGGCGCAAGAAACCCCCGCGCTCGACAAAAGCGCGCTCGAGTACGTGATTGATGGCGACAGCGAATACCGCGCGCTACAGCAAGCCCTACGCGACGCCGAAGCTCGTGATGACGGTAACGCGGTGGCGATGTTACACGATAAATTGGATGCCATTGGTGGTTATACCATTGATGCGCGTGCGGCCAGCTTATTAGATGGTTTGGGCTTTAGCCAACCACAAATCCACTGGTCACTCACCCAGTTCTCAGGTGGCTGGCGAATGCGGCTGAACTTAGCACAAGCGCTATTATGTCGCTCTGATCTATTGTTGCTCGATGAACCCACTAACCACCTAGATCTCGATGCGGTTATGTGGCTAGAAAAATGGCTACAGCAATATCCAGGTACCTTGGTGTTGATCTCTCACGACCGGGATTTCTTGGATCCTGTTGTCAATCGCATCATTCACATCGAGCATCAACAGCTCAATGAATACACCGGTAATTATTCCGACTTTGAGCAAATGCGCGCGCAAAAATTGGCGCAGCAACAGGCGCAGTACGAAAAGCAACAAAAGCAAATTGCCCACATGCAATCGTATATCGATCGCTTTCGTTACAAAGCCACCAAGGCCCGCCAAGCGCAAAGCCGGATCAAAGCCCTTGAGCGGATGGAGAAGGTATTGCCCGCGCAATACGATAACCCGTTTAGTTTTACCTTCTTCACGCCGGACGCCTTACCCACCCCCATTTTAATGATGGACAAAGTGGCGGCGGGTTATGATAAGACACCTATTATTGAAAACATTCGCCTTAACCTGGTGCCGGGGGCACGCATTGGCTTGCTGGGGCGCAATGGGGCGGGTAAGTCGACCCTGATTAAACTCCTCGCGGGCAGCTTACCCGCCATGGCCGGTGAATTAACCTATTCACAAGGGGTGAAAATTGGCTACTTTGCCCAACACCAACTCGATACGTTGCGCATCGACGATACGCCACTTCAGCACCTAAACCGGTTAGCCCCCACCACCGCTGAGCAAACCTTACGTGATTTTCTCGGCCGGTTTGGCTTTCAAGGCGACAAGGCGCTCGAGCCCATCGGGCCCTTCTCTGGAGGCGAAAAAGCCCGCTTGGTGCTCGCCTTATTGGTATGGCAAAAACCGAACTTACTGTTACTCGATGAGCCAACCAACCATCTGGACTTGGATATGCGCCAAGCGCTGACACTCGCCTTGCAGTCTTACGAGGGTGCGATGGTGATTGTCAGTCACGATCGCTTCTTGCTGCGCGCCACCACCGATGACTTGTATTTGGTCGACAATGGCGCAGTGCTACCCTTTGATGGAGACTTGAACGATTATCACCGTTGGCTGACCGATCAACAGCGCGCTGATCGCGCTGAGAGCAAAAAACAAGCGGCCGCGGAGAAAACGGCGCCGCAACAAACACAGGTGGATCGTAAAGCACAAAAACGCCGCGATGCCGAGTTACGTAAGCAAACCGCGCCTTTGCGGAAAAAAATTGACAATCTCGACACACAGATAGAACAACTCTCTGCCATTATCTCTGACGCAGAAAATCAGTTGGCGGACCCCGAGATTTACCACAGTGATAATAAGGCGCGGCTCACGGCGCAATTGCAACGTCAAGCGGATGCTAAATCGACGCTCGAAGAGGTGGAACAAGAATGGATGGAGCGACAAGAAGAGCTGGAAGCCCTGGAGGCGACATTCAATCAGGACTAACCCCTGGGATGGCGAATCCCGCCGACCTGTGGCAGTTTTGTTTACATCATTATGGCAAGCCCGAGGTAAAGCAAGCTTGCCTCAGGCTGCAAGACGAGCACCAAGGCAACGTGAATCTTGCCTTGTTACTCGCCTGGATTGAACAACACGGCTATGGGCTTGCGCCCGAGAGCCTCACACAACTGAAGCATGCGTTAAGCCGCTCTGAGCATTTGCTTATTGCCTATCGTCACCTTCGGCGAGAGTTGAAGCCGCGGGTCGGCAGTGGGCAGTACAAAAAAATGCTCAACTTTGAGCTCAGTTTAGAAAAATTCCAACAGCAAGATTTAGTCGATGCCCTCAATCGTCAAACCTGGCTCACGGACACCGCCTCTCCTCTCGCCTACTATTGCCGTCAGCTGTCACCATCAGCACGCAACCTATATACATCACTGAAGGTGACGCCCGCCGAGGAAGAGGGAAGCAACCATGATGACACCGTTTAAACCCATTCCCAGCGCGCGGAACGCGCACTTACAAACCTTGTTGCCTCGCTTTTTGCGTCGAGCCCCGCTTTTCACCCCTCGCTGGCAGCAATTTGATCTGCCTGATGGCGATTTTGTCGATCTGGCATGGACACATCAGCCGCAGCCTGGACAGCCGATTGTTGTTTTATTCCATGGCTTAGCAGGCAGTTTCGACAGCCCCTATGCCAACGGCTTGCTCGCGGCCTTCCAACGCCAAGGTTGGTGCGGCGTGGTGATGCACTTTCGCAGCTGCAGTGGCCGCCTTAATCGTGCCGCGCGAACCTATCACTCGGGAGAAACCCAGGACGCGCGTGCCTTCTTCACCCATTTGCGTCAAACCTATCCAAAGAGTCAAATTGGCGCAGTCGGGGTCTCTTTGGGGGGGAACATGCTGGTGCGTTACCTGGCGGACTATCACGATGATCCCATCGTGGCCTGTGGCTGCGCCGTGTCGCCGCCACTTGACCTTGCCGCCTGCTCGATGCGTATCCAACAAGGCTTTTCCCGTGTTTATCAAGCCTATTTGTTGCGCTCGATGCGCCAAACCCTAGCGGAAAAACTCACACGTCATCAACAAGTGGGCCGATGGCACGCGGGGGAGCGCCCGACGATAAAAACCCTGTTCGAGTTTGACCAAACCGTGACAGCCCCGCTTCATGGCTTTGACGATGCGCACCATTATTATCACGCCTGTAGCGGCCTTTCCGTGCTTAATACCATTAAGACACCGTTGGCCATCATTCATGCCAAAGACGATCCTTTTATGACCGACGCGGTGATCCCAACCTCCCCATTACCCGCGAACATTGACTATCAACTCACTGAGCATGGCGGCCATGTTGGCTTTGTCGCCGGTAGTTGGCGCCAACCTCAGTTTTGGCTTGAGCAAGCGGTGCCTGGCTGGCTCGCCGCTTATTTGCCGCATGAGTCACTGAGTAAGTCGGCGCGTTAACACCGTCAAAGGAAGCAAAGAGAACCACTGCATTGACTGGTATGATCGGGTAAAATGCGAGCCAATTCACAACATTCACATCAGGCATCCGAGGATGCCATCCTGAGATCAATAAAAGGTGATGTAGTATGATGGTTCCATGGCAGTCGATTCCTGACGAGACGCTGACAGCGTTAATCGAGCACTTTGTGTTACGGGAAGGAACCGATTATGGTGAGCAAGAAGTCAGCTTTGCACAAAAAGTGGATGATGTTCGCCAACAATTGCAATCCGGGGACGCCGTGATTGTATATTCCGAGTTGCACGAGACAGTGGATATTCGTCGTAAAACAGCACTCGGCTCTTAGCATCGCAGTACACGCCGTATCGCGATACAAATTCAGACTGAATGACAGGGCGCGTCATGTCGGCTAAACATCCTATTATTGCGGTCACCGGCTCATCAGGAGCCGGTACCACCACCACCTCGGAAGCCTTCCGAAAGATGTTCCAGATGATGAACATCAAAGCGGCCTGGCTAGAAGGGGATAGCTTTCATCGCTTTACCCGTCCTGAAATGGACGTCGAGATCCGTAAAGCACGTGAACAAGGCAAACATATCAGCTACTTTGGCCCCACGGCCAACGATTTCCCGCGGCTCGAGCAGTTTTTCCGTGAGTATGGTGAGCAAGGCACCGGGAAATATCGCCGCTATTTACATACCTTTGATGAAGCGGTGCCCTATAACCAAATGCCTGGCACCTTCACGCCATGGCAAGACTTAGCCGACAATACCAATGTATTGTTTTACGAGGGACTGCACGGCGGGGTGGTCGATGGTGATGTCAATGTTGCACAGCATGTCGATCTCTTGATTGGAATGGTGCCGATCGTCAACCTAGAGTGGATTCAAAAATTTGTCCGCGATACGCGCGATAGAGGCCACTCTCGTGAGGCGGTGACCGACTCGATTGTGCGCTCAATGGATGATTACCTGCACTACATCACCCCGCAGTTTTCTCGCACCCATATCAACTTTCAACGCGTGCCGACGGTAGATACCTCAAACCCATTAAATGCCAAAGGTATCCCGTCTTTGGATGAAAGTTTTGTGGTGATCCGCTTTCGTGGAATGAAAAACGTCGACTTCCCTTATCTGTTGCAAATGATCACCGGGTCGTTTATGTCACGGCATAACACCTTAGTGGTGCCGGGAGGAAAAATGGGCTTTGCGATGGAATTGATCATCCGTCCATTGATCCAACAATTGATAGAAAAAGGCAAGATTGGCTAAGGCGTAGCGCATCCATGATGTATTACTTCTCAAGCCGTGATCTTAGCCACGTTTTTGCCAGATTTTTAGGCGGTTGGCCTAGATCAAAATCAAGAAATCACCAACAAAAAAAGATACACTCTTGTTAACATACAGTGAGCTTGTAGCCCGCGTTCAGACTTCGTATTCTGTGCAATGATCTGATGGGTTACCCCTCAGACAAAGATAGGACGTTGTTGCCGGGCAACACATGCAGAGGAAATAAGTTATATGGTTCCAGGAAAACCTCAAACAGACCCTACACTCGAGTGGTTCCTTTCACATTGTCATATTCATAAGTATCCGTCTAAAAGCACGCTTATCCATGCAGGTGAGAAGGCGGAGACCTTGTATTACATCGTGAAAGGGTCTGTGGCCGTACTGATCAAAGATGAAGAAGGCAAGGAAATGATCCTGTCTTACCTTAACCAAGGTGACTTCATTGGTGAGCTCGGACTTTTCGAAGAAGACCAGGAGCGCACTGCTTGGGTGCGCGCTAAATCACCGTGTGAAGTGGCAGAAATTTCGTTTAAGAAGTTCCGCCAGCTCATTCAAGTGAATCCTGACATCTTAATGCGCCTGTCTTCACAAATGGCGCGTCGTTTGCAGGTAACGAGCCAAAAGGTCGGGGATCTCGCCTTCCTGGACGTCACAGGCCGCATCGCGCAAACCTTGTTGAACTTGGCTAAACAGCCGGATGCCATGACTCACCCTGATGGTATGCAAATTAAGATCACCCGTCAGGAAATTGGCCAAATCGTCGGCTGTTCGCGTGAAACCGTGGGACGTATCCTCAAAATGCTGGAAGAGCAAAACCTCATTTCCGCACACGGTAAAACCATCGTGGTATACGGCACACGCTAATTGCGCCGCTCTCTGTATCACCAACCGACGCCCTGGCGTCGGTTTTTTTATCTCCGCTTTCTGGCAAGCGTCTGGATAACTTCTACACTCAAAACGATATGGTTAACATAAAACTAACAAGGTATCGTTTATGAAAAAACTCATGGTTTCTCTCACCGCCTTGGCGCTCTCTGTGTTTTCAGCCCATGCCGTGTCCAATACCACAATTGTGCACCCCGAGCCACGCGCTGGGTCGGCGCTTGATCTCTATGCCATTGAGCTGATTGAGTTTCTTGCCGAAAAATCAGGAGAGCCTGTCACCTTGCAAGCTTTTGACGGCCAAATTGGCTCTCAGTCTCGTAAGGTGGAAATGCTCAAGCAAGGCAAGCTCACTATCGACTGGCTGGGTGCCGACCGCACGCTGGAATCTGAACTGATCCCCATTCGCTATCCCGTGTTTCGTGGTCTACTCGGCCATCGCCTGTTTATTACCAACCAAGCCACGGAGCCCCAACTCGCTCAGATAAGTAGCGCGGGTGATTTGCAGTCTCTTACTATGATTCAGGGACAGGGCTGGGCCGACGTCAAGGTGCTCAACTCAGCGGGATTTCGCGTACGCGAAATATCGAGCTTTGAAAATATTTTCAAAGTGGTTGATACAGGTCGTGCTGATCTCTTCCCGCGTGCCTTGATTGAGCCTTTTAGTGAATTAGCCGAGCGGCCACAATACGGTAATCTGTTAGTTGACCCGCATCTGATGCTGATCTATCGCTTCCCGATGTTCCTGTTTGTGTCTCCGCAACATGCTGACGTCGCCGACATGTTGAATGGTGCTTTTGAAGCGGCATACCAAGACGGATCATTTATTGAGTTTTTCAACAACGCTCCGCTGGTCAAAGAAACGTTTGAAAAAGCCAACATTGGTGAACGCACCGTGATCCGGGTCGATAACCCGCATTTAAGCAACGAAACACAAGCCATTCCAGACACGTATTGGCTCGATATCGAGGCTCAATAGACGATAAAAAAGGGAGCATAGTACACGCTCCCTTTTTCCTATGATGTCGATTAAGCGATGCGCGACGCACTAATGGGTGCTTTCAAAGATTTTGTCTGCCGAGGCAGCCACAAAACCTTGGTAAAGCTCACCATTGGGCAGAACATAACGCTTAGCAAACTCATAAAAACCACCCGGGATGGTTTGCGTGTCATCAGAAAAAGCAACTGGCACGCGATCTGCCATGGTGGAGGATTGCTCCAGATACACCGACGCGTCACCTTTGACTTCCCCGCCTGACTCGTTAATCGCAAAGCCATTGTCGCGCAATCGGTTATTCACCGAGAGGCAATCATCATGCGCATTCAGCTGATTCACACTCACGGTAAAATGGTTGGCACCATAACCGTGTGCCGCCACCCAAGACGCATATTCACTCTCTTCGGCAAGTGTTTGATAGGTTGCCCAGTCAAGATCCCACAAGCGACCCTGATGGAGAAAGTCACTCCCTGTGAGTGACGACGCATCAACTTGTGCCACCAGCTTCTCAACAATCGCCTGAAGCGCGGGCGAGCATTGCTCAACCATCAACTCACTAATAAAGACTTTTGGCATCAGAGGATCGGGGTGCTCAAAATGGCAGGCGTTGAGCTTTTTCGCTTCAAAGGTATAGTCCCCTTTTTGCTGATAGCCTAACGCCAGGAAGGGGCGCGCCAATACCTCAAGCCCAACCTTGGGTAATCCAAATGTCCGCAAGGCAATATGATCATTGATCAAAGGCTGCCCTTCTTCTAACAAGGCATGCACCTTGTGTGCTGATGGGCACAGGCGGTTGATGTAGTCCTGCCACAGTTTGTCGAATAACGCTTGGCCACTGTCCATGTTGCTCTCCTTAGTCCTGTTGCGTCGGTATACCGGGGGCGAACGTCTCGGGCAGCACTACCTGCTCGCCCTCCATGGAGGCCATGGGATAAGCACAATAGTCTGCCGCATAATACGCGCTAGGGCGTAAGTTCCCCGACGCGCCTGGCCCACCAAAGGGTGCATCGCCACTGGCTCCGGTCAATTGACGGTTGCGGTTCACAATCCCGGCACGAATATGGTCAAGGAAATATTGCCATTCCCCATCGTCTTCACTGATGAGCCCAGCAGACAACCCATAACGGGTGTCATTAGCTTTGGTCACCGCATCGGCCATATCCTGATAGCGCTGCACTTGCAGCAGCGGACCAAAATACTCTTCATCCGGCAAGTCTTGGATACCACTGACATCCAAGATCCCTGGCGAGATCACCGCATCATGCTGATGTTCACACTCAATCACCGGCTTCGCGCCGAGGTCGACCAACTTTTGCTGTGTGGCCAAAATACCTTCCGCCGCTGCCACTGAGATCTGTGCGCCCATAAACGGGGCCGGATCATCAAACTGGCCGCCCACTCGCACGGTTTTTGTCCATTGTGCTAGGCGCGTTAAGATCTTGTCACCCACTTCTCCCTCAGGCAGCAGCAGGCGGCGTGCACAGGTGCAACGTTGCCCCGCACTGAGATACGCGGACTGAATGATGGTATAGACGGTGGCGTCTAAATCACCAAACTGATCACTGACCACTAAGGGATTATTTCCCCCCATTTCTAGCGCCAGCATCTTATCGGGCTGACCGGCGAACTGGCGATGGAGGATATGGCCGGTATTGGCGCTACCGGTAAACAACAAACCATCAATGCCTCGGGCTTGCGCCAGTGCCTCACCGGTATGACGGCCACCTTGCACCAAATTGATAAGGCCATGCGGCAGCCCCGCCTCTACCCAATATTCCAGCGTTTTCTCCGCCACTTTTGGCGTTAGCTCTGAGGGTTTAAACACCACACTATTACCGGCCAGTAATGCGGGAACAATGTGGCCATTGGGCAGATGACCCGGGAAGTTGTACGGACCAAAAACCGCCATCACACCTAACGGACGGTGACGCAACACAGCTTGCGTGCCATTGACGTCCTTCTCGCGGGATCCTGTTCTCTCGTGGTAAGCGCGCAATGAAATCGCCACTTTGCCTACCATGGCACCGACTTCGGTTTTGGTTTCCCAGAACGGTTTGCCCGTCTCTTCAGCAATAGTGCGCGCTAAATCATCGGTATTCGCTTTTACTATCTCGGCAAAGCGTTCAACCAACGCTTGGCGCTCGGCAAAGTCGGTATTTCGCCAACGGAGGAAGGCCTCACGAGCGGCACTCACCGCTTGTTCAACCTGAGGACGCGTCGCTTCTTCACCTTGCCAAATACATTGACTATCAAAGGGATTTTGCGAGGTCATTACCTCACCCTCGCCTTTGACCCATTCACCGTTAATCAGATGGCCTGCTGATTGCGTTGTCATCTTATCCCTCCATGGCAATCAAACGCAGCTGATCGCCTTCTTTTACATTCAATGCGTCTGCTACCGCGGGGCTAATCACTACCTGATTGGTTTCATGATCGACCGCCGCTTTCGCCGCCGTGGCGCGGAAACCGGCAAACTCCGTGTTCGATATTAAATAGTCCTGCGCGCTGCTGTGCTCTCTGACGCTTGCCGAGGCGTTGAAAGAATGACGCACGGATTCGATATTGTGACGTAAGCATTCTACCGTGGGGCCGGCATCAAAGATGTCGACATAACCTCGGCACGAAAAGCCCTCTTTTTCCAACAAACGCAGTGCTGGACGGGTATTTGGATGCACTTGCCCAATGACAGCACGTGCTTCTTCACTGAGTAAGCTCACGTAAATCGGTAATTTTGGCATCAAGTCGGCAATAAAGCCCTTGGCCCCAATCCCGGTGAGGTAGTCGGCCAACGTGAAGTCAATGTTGAAGAAGTTATCCTTCAACCATTGCCAAAACGGCGAGTTGCCGTCGTCATCCGACACGCCACGCATTTCTGCAAACACCACGTCTGCGAAACGCTCGGGAAATTGTGCCAACATCAAGAACCGACACTTAGATAAAAGCTTGCCGTTTAGGCCGCCACGAAACTCAGGGCGCATAAATAAGGTGCAGATCTCTGTGGTGCCGGTGTAGTTGTTGCCAAACGTCAGCACTTCCACAATGTTGTGCACATTCAATTTACGCGACGAGTGCACCACCTTAGTCAGGTGGTAACTGTAAAATGGATTGTCGAGACCAATCGCGGCTTCGATACCTGTTGTTCCCGCAATTTCGCCGGTTTCTAAATCTTCAGCGACCATTAAATACCCTTCCGGGCCAGGTTCAGTCACCTTTTTGGCAAAACTTTCTAACGAATTATCAATTCGCCCTTGGAGCAAATCGGCATCTACCGGCAACGAGGTAAACCCGTGGCCGGACGCTTCCGCACACAACATCAGTGCATCAAAATCTGATGCACGGATAGGCCGAATAACTAACATCTCAAATCCCTCCGAGTGTATGAGGTCGCTTATCCTGCAACAACCTTCGCAATCGCGCGCTCCAGGCGTGCCATCCCTTCTTCAATATCGGCTTTGGTAATCACCAATGAGGGAGTAAACCGCACCACATTTGGGCCGGCGACTAATACCAACAGGCCTTCTTCACCCGCGGCAACCAGAATATCACGTGCACGGCCTTCCCAGTCTTGGTTCAGTGCCGCACCGAGTAGCAAGCCTTTGCCACGGACTTCACTGAAAATGCCGTACTTATCGTTAATCGCTTCTAAACCATCACGGAACCATTGCTCGCGCTCCATCACACCGTCTAAGACGTCAGGCTTGGTCACTTCATTGACCACCGCTTCTGCCACCGCACACGCCAATGGATTACCGCCATAGGTGGAGCCATGAACACCCGGCTTCATATGTGCCGCGAGACGTTCGGTGGTAAGCATGGCACCAATGGGGATACCGCCACCCAATGATTTAGCCGTCGCCAGAATGTCTGGCTCGACCCCTGATTCTTGATAGGCATAGAAGGTACCAGTACGGCCATTGCCAGTTTGCACTTCGTCAAATATCAGCAACGCATTGTGCTTATCACACAGCTCGCGCACGGCCTGCAAAAAGCCTGGCTCTGGCGGCACGATCCCACCTTCACCTTGCAATGGCTCCATCATCACCGCACAGGTGCGATCGGAAATATGGTCAGCCAATGCGGCAATATCGTTGTAAGGAAGGTGGGTAACATCGCCAGGCTTTGGACCAAAACCGTCAGAGTAGGCAGGCTGACCGCCCACTGTCACGGTAAAGAAGGTGCGACCGTGGAAACCTTTGGTGAACGCGATAATTTCACTTTTGTGCTCGCCGTGCTCCTCTTTTGCCCAGCGGCGCGCCAGTTTAAGCGCTGCTTCGTTGGCTTCGGCGCCTGAGTTCGCGTAAAACACGCGGTCGGCAAAGGAAAGCTCGGTGAGGCGTTTGGCGAGGCGCAACGCGGGCGCATTGGTCATCACATTGCTCAAGTGCCACAGCTTCTGCGCTTGCTCAGTCAGTGCATCCACCATGACCGGATGACAATGACCTAAACAGCTCACCGCGATACCACCGGCAAAATCGATATACTCTCGACCTTCCTGATCCCAGATACGCGACCCTTTACCATGATCCGGGATCATCGGCATTGGGTTGTAACATGGCACCATGACTTCGTCGAAGAGTTTACGTTCTACTTTGTGCTCCATTGTCATCACTCAATCCTTCTGTGTTTTATCTATGACGCATAGTATTTACATTATTTTAACTGCAGCAATAGCAGATTATGTTTTGTTTTCAGCAGGGTAACCGAACTCATGCAGTTTACAGAGATAGTTATGCATAAACTGTGAGCAGGGAGAAGCGCAGAGCAAGCAAGGCTATGATGCCAAATAGGCAAGACTGAGGGGAGAGAATACCCAGGCTGCATAAGGTTGCAGCCATTGATAAGGCAGTCAAAAATCGCGAAATGTAAAATTAGTGATAAAGATCGCGATTTAGTGCAATGGTGTGTAATAGCGCACGACTGAGATGGCCCCAAGTCATGGCGCTTAAAACGGTCGTGACCTTTAGTTGACGGGGTTATTGTTGGAGGAAGTTGGCCAGTAACGCATGCCCCTCTTGGGTGAGAATGCTTTCTGGATGAAATTGTATCCCTTCTACCGCCAGCTCTCGGTGTTTTAACCCCATGATGATTTCGCGCCCATCCGCCTCCGTGGTGGTCGCTGTTACCATCAAACAAGCAGGTAAGCTGTGTAGATCCACCACTAAGGAGTGATATCGCGTGACGGTAAGCGGGCTTGGCAAATGCGCAAAGATACCTTGTTCTTTGTGGTCGACGGGCGATGTTTTACCATGCATCACTGCCTTTGCGCGTATCACCTTAGCACCAAATACTTGCGCCAGGGCTTGGTAGCCTAGACAAACACCTAAAAGGGGAACCTTTCCCGCAAAGTGCTCAATCACCGCCAGCGAGATCCCCGCCTCATCGGGGGTACAAGGGCCTGGCGAGACCACGATATGCGTGGGCGCCATCGCCTCTATCTCCGCCAAGCTAATCGCATCATTGCGTTTGACGCAAACAGACGCGCCCAATTCACAAAAGTATTGATACAAGTTATAGGTGAAAGAATCGTAGTTATCGATGATAAGAAGCACTGTGCTCGGCCATGCGATTGAAAACCGGCATGATGCTAACACAGTGCTTATAGAGCGTCATCCTAGCGTGAACCTGGGACGACGCTTATTGGTTAACGGTTTAACTGACAGCGAAAGCCAGTGTATGTCACTGTCATCGGCGTATCGGCAGGCGCACGACCACAATAAACAGGGAACAGCCCCAAGGCTTTTACCGACACCGCGATACGGTCATCTGCGGTTAACTCCAAGGATTGAACCAAAGGACTGGCTTGGTTGAACGTGCGCGTCGCGCGCCATTTCATCCACGCATGAGCCGGGCTTTTTTGCCCATTAAGCAGCGGTACAATGGGTAAAATGCTGCGATTGTTCACGGTCACAGAAACAGGCACCACAGGCTCTGGGTAGTCAAGCGAGATCAAGACAGGGTCGTGATCAGAGGATGAGAACACATTGTCCGATTTCACCAAATCGCCGGTATATTTGAGGCTATATTCAAACAGCGTGCTTTCTACCGAGTTAATGTGCCACTCTTCCACGCCAACCACTTTGCTCGCCAAGCTGGCATTGGCCAAAGCATGATCTAACGCACCCAGCTCACCCGAGAACGAATATGAATAGGCTTTGTCCCCTAACCAGTCGGTGGCCAGATTGGTATACCCCAATCCCTCTTCCACGGGTTGGCCGGTTGCATGCATAGGCACACCACGAATTTCGGTGCCCGCAGCGGTGAGAATGTCGCGCTGCCCCTCGCGACGCTGATAGTCCGTCAGCACACGAACAGGATCTTCTTTGGCGTACGCATTTAGGTCACCCAAGATCAGGACATCGCCATCTACGGTGTCTAATCGCTCACCTAATGCCACCGCCGCCGAGACGCGGAACTCATTGCAACGCCCCTGCAGATCAGCCGTTTCACTATCAAACTCGCCGGCAATCCAATCTTCATAACAGCCCGAGCCCTTTGATTTAAAATGATTCACCACCACATTCAAAGGTTGATCATTGACCATAAAGCGTTGGATCAAGCTATCACGCTGGTATTTGTCGAGTGTCTTGGTTTCTCCGTCTGGGCTTTCGCCACTGATATGCTGTTCCGGCATTGGGATAGCCTGAGCATCACCTGCTAATGCGACTGTCGCCGGACGATAAATCATGCCGACCATGATGGCATCAGAGCCAAAGTAAGCGCCTTGGGTTTTCTCCGCCTCACTCGGCTCAACAAATTGGTAGTGATCACGGGGATCAGCAAACTGGGCGTTAAGTTGAGTCACCAGATCATCGATGGCACTACCCGCTGAAAAGCCGTTGTTTTCAATCTCCATCAGCCCAACGATATCAGCATCCATTGCCGTCAA
This sequence comes from Salinivibrio sp. SS3, assembly GCF_001722105.1. Lineage (NCBI taxonomy): Bacteria > Pseudomonadati > Pseudomonadota > Gammaproteobacteria > Vibrionales > Vibrionaceae > Salinivibrio > Salinivibrio sp. SS3. Next base: position 25,013 of record NZ_MEBQ01000012.1, read on the forward strand.
CGCGTTAACGATTTTCGCGCGTTGCAGTTCAAACTCAGCCGCCGTTTTTGCCCCGCGATTACAGCCGCGGTTTGCATCGGCATCCGCCTGATCCTCGCAAGTGACATTGAGTGGGCCACCGACTGCACTGGCGCTAGTAAAGTAGTTAAGCACATTAAAGCTCGCGACCTTAATATCTGTGCCTGGTACCGCTTTAGGCGCCGCTTGACGGTCATTGCGATGCACAATATCCCCAGCGGTGATGGTGTTAGTCGCCACCAGACGATACTGGCTATAGCTATAGCCCAGCACACCACTTAACCGTTCGATGCGATCGCCAATCCGCAAATAGCCTTGCTCGGCATCGAGGCCAGGGAAGTACGGGATCTCGCCATCTTTCGCTTTTTTATCGGTTTCAATATAAAGCTGGTTTTGGGCATTTTTCTCTGCCAGCGCCTCAGCACCTGGTGTTAATGCTGGATGCCATTGTGTCGGTTTATACAAAGGGGCCTGATGCGATAACACCATGTTGTTGCGGAACGCATCGTAATCAAAACCGAAATTACGGGTGATCACTAATTCACTGTCAGCGTCCATGGTCACCTTCATGCCTTCATAGCGCTCCAGTGCCTGATCGAGGGTTTCCTCGGCCCCCACACGGATAGCAGTGGGTAGCACGTCACCTTGGTAAGCCCCCTTTGCTACCTGTCCGTCCGTGACACCTAGCTGGGTATGGCCGTAGTACTCTTTAATTTTCCCGCTGGCACAAAGCGTATCACCGGGCACCAAGTCTAAGTCTTGCGCGTCACGCAAATAGACAAACAATCCGTCGGACGTTGCCGGGTTACCATCGCCTTGCGGATCTTGAATCCAGACCCCTTTGTATAGGCCTTGGGTAATCGCCGTCACCACCCCTTGTACGGCATAGGTTTTGTCTGAGCTATATTGGCCATCTGGGACGAGCGGGCTCCGTGCACCATCACCTTGAATGGCATAAATGGGGGTCGGGGTGGTCACCCCACATTGGTAGCTCTCGGTAAGTGGCGCTTTTGCCGCCGCGGGTAGTGCAATCCCCGCCATTACCAGCGCAAGCGGTGACCACATCATTGGCTTTTTCATACCTGTTCCTTCACGTAATTGAGTGTTTACTCGAAAATCGAGTGTATTATTCATGATAGGTACAGGATATGACGTGATATGAATCGCACCGGAATCAGCGATTATTGATGAAGTAATTAGAAGTGAGAAGCTGGTTCAGTTATGTTAAAAAAAAGCAGCGAGCTTTCACCCGCTGCTTTTGCCATCGTTTAGTGACGTGCTATACGCGAGGAACAAAGCCCACTGCGTCATAGACTTTGCGCAATGTCTCTTGCGCGCGCGCCGAGGCATGAGCAGCCCCTTTTTGCATCACACTATCAAGCAATGCGCGATCGGCACGGTACTCGTGATAACGCGCTTGCAACGGCTCAAGCATAGCGACCACCGCGTCTGCGGTATCCTTTTTCAAATGCCCGTACATCTTGCCCTCGTAGGCTTGCTCGAGCGCGTCAATCGACTCACCCGTGGCGCCCGACAATAATCCAAGCAGATTAGACACCCCTGGCTTTTGCGCAATATCGAAACGCACCCGTGGTGGCTCTTCGGAGTCAGTCACCGCACGTTTAATTTTTTTCGCGATCACTTTAGGGTCTTCCAGCAAACCAATCACATTGTTGCGATTATCGTCCGATTTAGACATTTTTTTGGTCGGATCTTGCAGGCTCATTACCCGGGCATTGACGTCGGGTGTATACGGCTCTGGGAGCACAAATACATCGCCATAACGATTGTTAAAGCGAGTCGCCACATCACGCGCCAACTCCAGGTGTTGCTTTTGGTCATGACCAACGGGCACCTGGTTGGTTTGATACAAAAGAATGTCTGCCGCCATCAATACCGGATAACTAAACAATCCCGCGTTAATATTCTCAGCATGGCGCTGCGACTTATCTTTGAACTGGGTCATCCGGTTTAGCTCACCCATTTGGGTGTAACAGTTAAGGACCCAGCTCAGTTGCGCGTGCTCAGGCACGTGTGACTGCACAAACAGGTTACTTTTTTCTGGGCTCACCCCCACCGCCAAGCAAAGGGCTAAGGCATCAAGCGTGGCTTCGCGTAACGCGTCAGCATCCTGGTGGACGGTGATCGCATGTAAATCCACCACGCAATATTGGCAGTCATAATCATCTTGCATCTGTTCCCACTGACGCAACGCGCCTAGATAGTTACCAATACTTAGCTCGCCAGAGGGTTGCACACCACTCAATACAATGGGTTTTGAAGGTTGACTCATGATGATTTGATTCCTTTACATATTGCCCGTGGGGGCGGTCTTAATTTACTTATTAAACGCGTTATACGGAGTGGTTAGCAACCACAGAAACTAACTCACTAAACTGATCCAAGATATAGGTAGGTCGGCTGTCACTGATAGGCTCGCCATAGTTGTAGCCATAGGTCAGGCCGACGGAGGCGAATCCGGCATTCTGGGCCGCTAAAATATCATTTTTTGAATCACCGACCATCAACATCTGGGCATTGGTTAACCCGTGCTTGTCGCGAAGCAGGTGTAGGCCTTCAGGATCAGGCTTGCTGGTCGATAAGCTATCGCCGCCGATCACATCGGTAAATAATTCGGCCAGGCCTAAATCCGCTAAAATGGCCGGCACAAAGGCGTAGGGCTTATTGGTGACCACCCCGAGTTGATAACCTTGCTGGTGTAAGTGGTTCAAGGTGTCTTTCACCCCAGGGTACAATACCGTCTTTTCGTGCCCATTGTTTTCATAGTGGAAATTGAAGCGCTCTCTGGCTTGTGCCACTAAGGCTGGGTCTAAATCGGGGTCGTGCGCATGGGCGCGCGACAAGGCGCGACGGATCATGATATCGGCACCGTTGCCAATCCAGCCGGTCACCTCGGCCACGCTCACTGTGGGTCGGTCCAAATCCGCCAGCATCATCTGTAGCGCTTGGGTCAAATCTGGCACGCTATCGACTAAGGTGCCATCTAAATCAAATGCAATATAACGCAGGCTCATACGACTTCATTACCTTTCTACTTTTGCCAGTTCGGCACGCATTTCATCAATGGCAGCCTTGTAATCCGGCTGACCAAAAATGGCGGAGCCCGCCACAAACATATCTGCGCCGGCCTCAGCAACATCCGCGATATTGTTCGCTTTCACCCCACCATCGATTTCGAGACGGATGTCTCGACCGCTGGCATCAATACGCTCACGCACTGCCCGCAGTTTATCAAGCGTGGTAGGAATAAATGACTGACCGCCGAACCCCGGGTTGACCGACATCAGCAAGATCATATCCAACTTATCCATCACAAAGTCAAGATGGTGCAACGGGGTGGCCGGGTTAAAGACCAGACCCGCTTTCATGTCATGCTCTTTGATCAGTTGTAACGTGCGATCGATATGCTCGCTGGCCTCGGCATGAAACGTCACCATACTCGCGCCAGCTTTGGCAAAATCCGGAATAATCCGATCAACCGGCTTAACCATCAAGTGGACATCAATGGGGGCGGTAATGCCATAGTCACGTAACGCCTGACAAACCGGGGCACCAAAGGTGAGATTGGGGACATAATGATTATCCATCACATCAAAATGGACTACGTCCGCCCCCGCGGCGAGCACCTTGTCCACTTCTTCACCCAGTCGCGCAAAATCAGCAGATAAAATCGATGGCGCGATCAAAAAATCCTTCATAGCACGGTCGCCTCAATTACCAAAAAGTTGCCGCAATTCTACCCGATATTGGCCGTGAAGTCTTACCCGTTCGCGGTTTTCTCATCGCTGACACTGACAAGTTATCGTCGCTTGACTAGAGTAAACAGAGGCGCCAAAAAAGGAGGCATCATGGATAAAAAACCTAGGCTCATTGACGTTATGAAAAGCGTCATCGCGGCATTATTTGGCGTCCAATCGCAACAAAATCGCGAGCGAGATTTTGGCCATGATTCGCCGGCGGCGTATATCATCACCGGTGTGGTGATGATTGGGATCTTTGTCGCCGCTTTGCTGGCGTTAGTCAGTGTGTTGGCCTAACGGTCGAGATGGAGGGAAGCGTTACTGCTCAGAAGACGGCGGAGCGAACAGTGCCAGCAACTCATCCACTTTATTGCGACCTTGGCCATTACGGCTGATGGTGCGTTTCACTTTCACGACATTAAACGACGCGCCACGGTATAGGCGGCGGGTGTAAGGCGTATCATGATTAGAGATAAGAACCGGGACCCCTTGGCTGACAGAGGCCTGCTCAGCCTGTTCGGCCAGTAAGGCTTGATCGTCCAGCGTAAAGCCATTGGTGGCGTAGGTGGTAAAGTTTGCCGTGGCGGTGAGCGGCGCATACGGCGGATCACAGTAAATCACGTCGCCTTTGCTTGCTCGGGCAAAGCTTTCCGCGTACCCCTCACACACGAACTCTGCCCGTTGCGCTTTTTCAGCAAAAACCGCCAGTTCTTTTTCCGGAAAGTAAGGTTTCTTGTAGGAGCCAAAGGGGACATTAAAGCCACCCTTTTTATTGTAGCGACACAAGCCATTGAAGCCGTGACGATTCATATAAAGGAAAAACAGTGAACGTAAGTAGGGATCCGTGGTGAGATTAAACTCGCGGCGTACATCCAAATAACGCTCTTTTTGGTTGTACTCTTGGCAGAAAAACGCGCGCGCATCCGTCACAAACCGCGATGGCGTTTGTTTTATAATGTTGTATAAGTTGATCAGATCAGGATTGATGTCCGCCAAGATATAGTGGTCATAATCGGTATTGAGAAACACCGATCCGGCCCCAACAAAGGGCTCTATCAGCGTGTCACCCTCAGGAAGATGACGACGAATGTCATCAACCAGTGAGTACTTACCTCCCGCCCACTTTAGAAACGCGCGATGCTTTCTCATTGCCCCTAATCTATCTCTGCGGTCTGAAAAGGGGCGGATTGTACCCTATTTTGCGTCATCAATCAGCGGATTTTACTGGCCATTCGCTCGGTTAATTTCGCGATGAATCTGACTGAATGATTTCACAAAAGGCTGCAGTGCACGGACATTATCCGCTAAGTTTAATTCAGCACGACGCGCTTCCGTCACACTGGCATAGTCACCTAACAAGACCATATACCAGGTCGCGTTGTTTCGCGGTGTTTGGTACACCTGCACGCGGTCAGCCAATTGATAATCCTCAATCAAGGCAACGGCATCTTGCCGCGATTGCAGCGCGGCCAATTGCAAGGCATAACGCTGGGCTGGAACATTAAGCAAAGCTTGTGGCGCGAATGGCAGCCCATCCTCATTCTGGCTGAGATTGTTTTGGCTGCGATTGTCTGATTCAGAGTTGGTCGGCGACGCCGTTGCGCCCTCATCGGTCGCTTGATCTGAACTCGCGCTGTTATCAGCGGTGGTTTGCGGTGCCGCAGGTGCAGGCACTGCCTCACTGATTTCGCTGGCTAACGGCTCCTCAACGGCGTCGGTACCGTCTCCCCCGGCATCTTGTTCATCAATAATCGCATCAACCACGTCATCCGGTACCACGACTCGCTGGCCTTCATCACTGCGCCCGACAGTCAGCCCTTCCCCATTGATATCGTCTGGCAGGGCGGCCTGATCTTCCGTTACCGCACCATTATCGCTAGATGGCGAGGCAATCGTCCCACTCCCCGCGTCCGCGTTAGACGCACTAGGTTGTACATCTGTTTGGGTCGTTGTTTGCGGGTCAGTGATCGTCTGCTCCTCTTGTTCACTGAGCAAATCGTCTAACTGCTTGAGCCCTTCAGGAAGCACCGCCTCTGACGCAGAGTCAGCTTGTTGGCTTGGAAATACCCACCAAATTGCACCGGCTCCAAGGATCATCAATACCACAGCTAGAATCAGCATTAAGAAGGGTTTGTTGTTTTTAGCGGGCTTTTTCTTATCTTTACTCACAGCGCCTGTCTCCTGATTGTCCTTTCCCATAATGGTGCCGGGGTAAACGGTTTGATTGGCAAGTTTGGCTAACCACTGTTTCTTTTTCTCGCCACCGATGCGCTGGGTAACCGCCAACACATCAATAAACATCTCGGCTTCTCCCTCATTGAGGGGGGAGATTTCCAGCTCCAGGGGTTTTTGCTCGTGCCCGTAGGACACCTGGCTTAGCCACTTGTTCAACTTTCCAGGGAGCGCGAAAAGCACCACATTGATACGCCAATTAGCCTGATGCTGTGCGTGTTGCACCAAGGCCCACAACTCTGACAACAAGCCTGGGGTCAAACGGTGCGCATCATCAATCACCAATAAGGCATCGCACCCTCCGCCATCGAGCATCATGGTGAGGCTATCGATAAGCGGGTCGGCTTCGTTAAACACGCCATCTTTAACAATTTGCCGCAACAAGATAGCGCGGCGCTGTGCATCGCTCTGGGCGGTATGGCACGCCAATAAGGCGTGAACATGCGCATCTGCCCACTGCTCCATATAGCGCTCACTGAGCCAGGTTTTACCTGCCCCCTCAGGCCCAGTCACTTGGAGTAAGTTGGCGCTAAAGCGGGTAATAAATTGCAGTCGAGAAAGGAGCTGGGTTTGGCTTTCCAGATCCAATGCTAGAGTATCAAAAGTGTCTGTCATGCATTCAATGGTTAACCGGCATCAATCACATCAGCAATACACTGATGGGGCACATCTGCAACCACTTGAGCCTGGCCTATCGCTGTCGGCAAAACCAGGCGCAACTGTCCTGAAAGCACTTTTTTATCACGCATCATGTGCTTAATAAAAGCATCGTAGTTCATCTCACTGGGTGCCTGTATGGGAAGATCCGCACTTTCCAGTAAGGCAGTGATGCGTGACACAGTTTTTGGCTCAATAAGACCGTGTCGCTGCGCCGTTTTAGCCGCCAACACCGTCCCTGCCGAGACCGCTTCACCGTGAAGCCAGTTGCCATATCCCATTTCAGCTTCAATGGCATGACCAAACGTATGACCCAAGTTTAAGAGTGCACGAATGCCCGCTTCGGTTTCATCTTGTGCGACGACATCGGCTTTTATCTGGCAACAGCGGCGAATGGCATAACTGAGCGCATCCGGCGAGAGCGCTGTCAGTGCCGTCATTTCGCTGTCTAGCCAATCAAAGAAAGACGCATCGGCGATAATGCCGTATTTGATCACTTCGGCCATACCAGCGGCGAACTCACGACGCGGTAGAGAACTAAGCACTTGCGTATCAATCACCACCGCTTGGGGCTGATAAAAAGCTCCAATCATGTTTTTGCCCAGTGGGTGATTAATGGCTGTTTTGCCACCAACCGATGAATCCACCTGCGCCAATAACGTGGTGGGCACTTGGATAAAGTCCACCCCGCGCTGATAGCAGGCGCTGGCAAAACCAACGATGTCACCAATCACGCCGCCGCCCAGCGCGACGAGTACCACATCACGGTTGTAATTGTTTTCTAATAGGAAGGTATTGATGGTATTAAACGTCTCTAAAGACTTGTAAGCCTCACCATCGGGGAGGCTCAAGCGAGCGACATCCGCCGCGCCTGCCTGTTTTAAGGTTGAGACCAGTGCGTCGCCGTATAGCGGCATCACTGTCTCATTACTGATGACAGCAACCCGACGCGAATGGACGCTCCCAAATAGGCTAGCATCAGCTAACAGCCCTTCACCGATCGAGATAGGGTAGCTACGTGCCCCTAGGTTAACGTCTATCCGTTCCATGGTCGGGTCCTGTGTTTGGTTATTGCTGCTCTAACAGCGCCATGATTTGATTCGCCACCACTTTGGCACTTTGATCGTCAGTACGGACAACATAATCAGCAATTTCTTGATAAAGAGGATTACGCTCTTCCGCTAACGACTCAAGCACTTCACGTGGTTGGTCAGTTTGTAATAGTGGTCGTTTCTTATCGCGTTGGGTGCGTGCCAGCTGCTTCTCGATGGTGGTTTCTAAATACACCACCACACCACGAGCAGAGAGACGGTTGCGGCTTTCTTTGCTCATGATCGAGCCACCGCCAGTCGCGAGAACGATACCTTGCTCTTCAGTGAGGTCGTTTATCACGTTTTCTTCGCGTTTACGGAAACCTTCTTCACCCTCAACGTCAAATACCCATGCAATGTCTGCTCCAGTACGATCTTCAATCACTGAATCAGAATCATAGAATTCCATATGAAGTTGCTGAGCGAGATGACGACCAATTGTGCTTTTACCAGCCCCCATAGGGCCTACCAAAAAGATGTTTCGTTTTTCAGCCATTTTAAGCAATTTTACGCGCGGTTAAATAAGACAACACCGCCCGCAGGCTTAATGAAAAAAGCCCGAGGCGCCAATTCCTCACAGATATTTCGTGATCAGATTAAAAATTATCTCAGGACAGTGGCCCCTTTGGCAACACCTAACCTAGTCTGTGACGATTTTAGGGGTCACAAAGATCAGAAGTTCACGTTTTGCATGGTCTTTTAACTGGTGCTTAAACAGGTTACCAACCAACGGAATATCCCCCAACAGCGGCACTTGGGTCTCTTTGTTGATCATGGTTTGCTGAAAGATCCCCCCTAAGACGACAGTTTCACCATTTTCCGCCAACACTTGGGTATTAATGCGCTTGGTACTGATCGACATCGCTTCGCCTTTTCCGGCCACCACCGCTTTTTCGGGCATATCTTGGGTTAACTTTAAATCCAAGACCAGCGTATTGTTGGGCGTAATTTGTGGGGTCACCGATAAGCTCAACACCGCTTTTTTAAACGACACCGCCACCGCACCGCTTGAAGACGCCTCAAGGTAAGGCAGCTCTGTCCCTTGTTCAATGTAGGCCGCTTTTTTATTGGTGGTGATCAGACGAGGGCTGGATACCACTTCTGCTTTCCTTTCACTTTCAAGTGCCGACAGCTCCAAATCGAGTAGAAGGTCATTGCCGAGCTTCGCCACTTGCATCGCCATGCTTGAGGCGGAAGGGCTCGCAGCCGCGAGGTTCACATTGAGAAAGTCCCCCATATTTACGCCGTCTGTCGCCGCGTCGTTTAAGCTTTCAGGCCCTTGCCCCGTCACATTGCTATCCCACATCAAGTTACCTTCCACAGACGGACCAACCGTGGTTGAGCCATTTCGATTCAATAGCCCCCAGCGCACACCGAGTTCATCCACTGAGCCTTGCTCAACAGTCACAATGCGTGCCTCTATCTCGACTTGCTTAACCGGCACATCTAAATGACTCACTAACGTGCGAATACGATCGATGTTCTTCTCGATATCACGGATGATGATCGCATTGGTGCGCGAATCGAGTGAGACAGCACCACGAGGAGACAGCAAGCTGACTCCCTGCCCCTGACCTCGGATTAACGCCGCGACGTCAGCGGCTTTGGCGTAGTTAACGGTGATCACGGCAGAAGACAAAGGCAACAGCGCGTCTGCTTGTTGCGCCATCTCGAGATCTTGTTTTTCTTGCGCCATCAGTTCTTTACGAGGGGCCACTAACATCACATCCCCACGTTGGCGCTTGTCTAACCCCTTGACCCTGAGAATCACATCCAGCACATCTTGCCAGGGTACTCCGTCGATACGCATGGTGATATTGCCCTGCACACTGTCAGTGGTCACCAAATTAAATTGATTTTGCTCGGCAATCAGTTGTAACACCGCCCGCACAGGAATATCTTGGAAATTGATGGAAATCGGTGCATCGGGATCAGGGGCTTGGGCGGTCGCCGGATCGGCGTCGCGCAAGGTGATAATTAATTGCTGATGCTGTTGTTGGTAATCAAACGTCATCGCTTGCTGGGCATCAATTTCTATCTTGGTGTAGCCTGCGACCTGGGTGATGTGAACGGCGTTCACAGGCAACCCCGTCTCTTGCCCTTTCATCCGCCCAAGTAAGTCTGGCTTGACGACCACCTGAGGTAATCGAATCATAAGCTGCTTAGGGCTCAACTGGCGAAAGTCCGCCATCACCGAGGCACTGTCAAAACGCAAGCTGATCTGCGTCTCTTGCGGCGTGGGAGACGTAAGTTGCGCCTGCACTAAAGTCACTGCCTCAGCGGCCCCCACAACGGTACTCCATACCATCCCACAAACGAAAATAGTCACAATGACAGCTTGCGCTAGTCCTGATCCGAGTGTGCGTTTTACCCTGCTTGCTTTCATTCACGCCATCCTTTTTCCGACACGCCGGGGTGGGTTGACAAAGTCACAAAACGCGGCTGCCAGCAACCCAACCCATCTGGCAACAACTGTTTAATTCTCACCTGGTTAGGTGCTACCTGAATCACACGACCATGATGCGGTCCTAATCGGTCTCCCCGCTTCACTTTGCGCACCAAACCGCTAGGTAACGCCATGAGTGCTTGCCTCTGCTCACCTTTGGTTAAACTGCCTGTCATCTGAAGCTGATCGAGTGGCACCGCCGTCAGTGGAGACGTCAGTTCTCCCGAAGTGGGCTGCCAACAATCCCCCATTGCTGCGAGATCCTGTCGACTATCAGGCGCAAGAAAAAAGGGGTCGCGACCGCTCGCGGAAAAAGCAAGCGGCTGGTAGGTTGGCGCGGGCGGGATCCGGGTGGCGCTCACCTCGGCGTGCGATTTTGCCTGTCTCATAAACTGATCAATGTCGGTATGATCATGATGACAGCCACTGAGAAGTGCTAGAAAGATGTACCCGTAGCGTCTCATACTGCTCCTTACTACCATGATTAACGACGCCCATCAGGGCCAGTGTATCGATAGGTGGTGGCCGACACTGACAGTCGTAAGTCGTCGGCTGGTGACGCTTGGTCACGCGTCAGGGTAAAGTTTTGCAGTGACACCAAACGCGTCATTGCCGCGATATCAGCGCTGAATGCGCCAATGTCTCGATACTGCCCGTGTAAGACAATATCGATGGGGATCGCATCCAACCATTGCCCCTGCCGACGAGGCCGCCAAGCTAAAGTGTCGAAATTGAGTTGATGGCGCCCCCCAACGTCGCTAATGCCCGCCAATAATTCCGCCAATTCCTCTTCTTCGGGCAACTGCGCGATCAGCTGGTTATACTGTTGATTCAACGCGTTGAGTTGCGCTTCAACATCCGGCAAGCCCGCCACTTCATGCGCAAGCTTTCGATACTGGGCTTTTAATGGTTGTTCTTGCTGGTTCACTCGCTGCCACTGCGCATGTTGCGGCTCAATCCCCACCACCCAAATGAGGCTTAAGATTATCCCGCCCAAGAAGAGCCATACACTCAGCTTGACCCATCGCGGTGCAAAGGGGAGATCTCGCCAGTCACATTCGATCACGATGCATCCTCCTCGCCACTTAATCGTTCGGGGGCAACATACTGGGTAAAGGAAAAGCTGAGCGTAAAGCGTTTATTGGGCCCAGCCGCTTTGCCATTCGTGACGACCGTCTCTATATCCAGATCGTCCACGGCTTGGTCCGTTTCCAGTGAGGCCAGTAAACGCGCAAGCTCCGCGTTGGAATGAACCCAACCTTCTAGACTGATGCGCTCCGCCTGTTGTGCAATGCGAGTAAGGTAGGCCCCAGGGGGCATCACACGAGGAATAAAGTTGAGTACGGCGGTCACATTATTACGCTGTTGCTGCAATTGGTTTACCAGCCCCAATCGTGACTGCAACGCGCGACGCTGCGTGTCTTGTTTCTCAAACTGAGCCAAGGTGTGTTTAAACTGCTTGATACCTTGTTCGAGTTGTTGGTTGCGTTCTTGCTGAATCGCGATCCTGTGCTGCTGTACTGCCGTGACTGTCCAGCCAAACAGGAGTGTTACTGCCACGACCATCAGCGTGGCCATGGCGAAGGCACGCTGTTGGCGGCGCTGTGCTTGTGCCCGCCATGGTAATAAGTTAATCGCCATCATTGCGCACCTCGCAGAGCCAGCCCAAGTGCCACAGTGGCGGGGGCATTCAAGTTTTCACAACCAAACGGCGCACCAGGATTGATAAAATGGCACGCTATCTGAGCCGGAAAGCGCATCGCTTCCGGCCAATCACCACTTAACCAAACGCTGGCATCAGAGTGACTACCAGGTTGCGTCAGGTAGGCGTGATAGGCGTGTTCAATATGTTGGCATAGCACCTGATAGGACAGGTCATCGGCGTCAGCCTGTCTCGGGGACGTCAGCGATAATCGCTGCTGGTAATCCTCCCCATCGGTGCGTTTTCCGGTGACCGTTAGTGCCCCCGCACACACATGTAACCAAAGGGGCCAAGCATCGGGTTGATGGTAGGCCACTAACGCCTCATACAATGCTTGAAGACCATGCTGTTGTCGGTCAACCACACTCACGTTTAGCTTGGCCTGGTGACAAGCGGCAAGGATGGGCGCTAGCGTGGATTGGCGGCATGCGGTTACCTGGTAATGTGCGTCGCCAGGCTGCGTCCCGACGTCTTTTTTAGAAAAGTCGAACAGGAGATCGCTGATGTCCATATTGAGCGCTTGGCTCAGCGCCTGCCCGACCATCGCTTCTTGCTCTAGCGGATCATCGACATCCGCCGCCGTTAATGTTTTGCTGATCACAGTGTCGTCATCGACACCAATCACCACACTCGTCATCCAGCGCTGGTACCAAGGCAGCGGCTCGAGCATGTCGGCTTTCAGCGTTTTAATTGACTCAACCAAGTGATCATCGTGATCGGTAGCCAGTGTGTGTAAGCTGACTACCTGCTGAGTCGCGGACGATGGCTGAATGGCCACCGCATGACTCGTCTGTCGGCCCAAAGCGAGACCTAAAACTGCCGAACTTCGCATCATTTCGTGTTAGGCTCCCAACGTTAGCGTGAAGTCAGTATTTACAAAACTGACCGCATCACGGGTTATTTTTAATGCTGGTGCCTTTATACTACTCACGTATGATTATTGAACGGCTCAATGGCAATAGAACGGGAAATCTCAGGTGAAGTTCATAAAGCGTTTGCTTATCTTTGCACTGGTTTGCACAGTGCTTGGAGTCACTACAATCTTTGGGTTTTACCTGTATGTAAAACCTGACCTCCCCGATGTAGCGACACTCAAAAGTGTCGAACTGCAGACTCCGATGCAGGTTTATAGCGCCGATGGGGCGTTGATCTCCCAGTTTGGTGAAAAGCGTCGCATCCCCGTCATGCTCGAGGACATCCCTCAGCCCATGATTGATGCATTGATTGCGACAGAAGACAGTCGCTTTTATCAACATCCAGGGATTGACCCTATCGGCATTGCCCGCGCCGCGGTGGTGGTGGCGATGTCAGGTACGGCCAAGCAAGGGGCCAGTACCATCACCCAGCAGCTGGCGCGTAACTTCTTCCTCTCTAACGAAAAACGTATTATGCGCAAGATAAAAGAGATTTTTATCGCGGTGCATATTGAGCAACTGCTTAGCAAGGAAGAAATCCTCGAGCTGTACTTTAATAAGGTCTTTTTAGGCTATCGCTCATACGGGGTGGGAGCAGCCGCCCAGGTGTACTTTGGCAAAACCCTTGATCAACTCACCTTGAGCGAAATGGCGGTTATTGTCGGATTACCCAAAGCCCCCTCCACCATGAACCCTTTGTATTCGCTCTCGCGCGCCACCGATCGCCGGAATGTGGTGCTGGGGCGGATGCTGAAAGAGGGGTATATTTCCAATGCCGAGTATCAGCAAGCGAAGAATGAGCCTATTGTGGCCCGCTATCATGGGGCTGAAATTGAACTGTCCGCACCTTACGTGGCAGAAATGGCCCGCGCATGGGCGGTTGAGCAGTTTGGCGAAGACGCCTATACCTCAGGGGTGCGTATCTTCACCAGCGTTGATGCTGATAAGCAACGCGCCGCGAATGAGGCGGCAGTAGAAAACGTTCTCGCCTACGATCGCCGCCATGGTTTCCGTGGCCCCGTTGCGACCTTGTGGCAAGCGCCAAGCCAGCGTTGGCAGCACCAGCGGATTGTCGACCATCTTGCCAAGCAGCCCAGCTACGGCCCACTAGAGCCAGCGGTTGTGATCGATGTCCAAGCGCAATCGGCACAGGTTATTGGGCCCAATGGTCGTGAAATCGAACTGCCTTGGAAAGGGCTAGACTGGGCGCGACCTTATATCACTGATAGTCGCCAAGGCCCAGCGCCCAAACGTGCTGACGAGTTCCTCGCCAGTGGCCAACAAATATTTATTCGCCAAGTGGATAACAGCTGGCATTTGGCCCAAGTCCCTACCACTAATACAGCCTTGGTCTCTATGTCACCCTCAACGGGGGCAATCAAAGCACTGGTGGGCGGCTTTAACTTTGTCCATAGCAAGTTTAATCGTGCCACACAGTCAGTTCGCCAAGTGGGCTCAAGTATCAAGCCATTTATTTACTCCGCCGCAGTGAATGAGGGCATGACACTCGCCACCTTGATTAATGACGCCCCCATCAATCGCTGGGATCGCAGTCAAGGCGTGGCCTGGCGACCGAAAAACTCGCCGCCACGTTATGAAGGGCCACTGCGAGCGCGACTGGGTCTGGCACAGTCGAAAAACGTGATGGCGGTAAGGGTGCTACGTCGTGTCGGACTGGATGATACCCTAGATTATCTCACCCGCTTTGGCTTTAAGCGTGATGATTTGCCGCGTGCAGAGGCGATTGCACTTGGCGCTGGGAGCTTGACGCCGGTTGAGATGGCACAGGGCTTTAGCGTGTTTGCCAATGGCGGCTATTTTATGGAGCCCTTTATCATTGATCGGGTCGAAACCCCATTCGGTGAAGAGATTTATCGCGCTAACCCACCAGTGATTTGTGATAATTGCGAGCAGCAAACGGAACAAGCCGATCCGTTTAATGAGCAGAATTTGCTCGCGCAAGATGACACCACCACACAGCGTCATGCCAAACAAGTCATTGATGAACAAAATGCATTTTTGGTACGCGAGATGATGCAAAGCAACATCTGGGGTGGCGGTGATTGGCGCTATGGGACAGGCTGGAATGGCACGGGCTGGCGCGCGCAAGCCCTCAAACGACGCGATATCGGCGGTAAAACCGGTACCACCAACGACTCCAAGGACACCTGGTACACCGGATACGGCCCAGGGATTGTCACCACCGTGTGGGTCGGTTTTGATGATCATTCGCGCAAGCTTGGGCGCACCACTCGCAATGCCAATCTAGGCGACGAGCGTCAGCCTATCCGCGGGGCAGAATCAGGCGCAAAAACAGCGGAACCGGCATGGATTGATTTTATGCAGCATGCTCTCGCGGATGTGCCTGAGCAGAATAAAGCCGTCCCCCCTGGTATTGTGAAAGTGCGGATTGACCGTGAGACCGGGCTTTTAACCAGAAAAACCGATCATACGTCGATGTTTGAGTACTTTATAAAAGGCACTGAACCCACCGAGTATGTATCGTCACAGCCGGATGGCAACATTTATGAGTCAGGCACAGAGTCGCTGTTCTGACCCTGTCGCATCGTCAATAGCCTCCATCAAGACGCCCGCATCATCATGCGGGCGTCTTTTTATATCCACGTCACGCGATAAGCTAGTGGCGGTGGCGATCACTCATCACGTCGGTCATTTGTTCACGGATAGCGTCAGCCAGCTGCTCATAACGTCCTCGTAGCGGCGAGCCAGGACGGTAATCGAGCGTGATTTGGCGAGATGGCGTTGGTGACGTGGTGGGTATATACACCACACCATCTCGCTTATCAGCAGGAACAGACAATTGTGGTAATAAGGTGATCCCACTTCCTGCGGCCACCATGTTGCGCAAGGTCTCTAAACTCGTGGCACGAAAGCGTTGATCTTCACGCGCGCCCACTTTAAAACAAAAACCCATCGCTTGGTCACGCAAACAATGGCCATCACCGAGCATTAATAAGGTTTCGCCTTGCAGCACATCTAACGCCACCTCGGCACAATCGGCGAGGTGATGCTTTTCATTGACCGCGAGCAGCATCGGCTCGTCGTAAAGAGGCAGCTCTTTTAGATGCTGCGTTTCCTCCACTGAGGCCAGAATAATGCAATCGAGTTTACCCTCTTCCAGTTGCTGCACTAGCTGCTGCGTCTGTCCTTCGTGAATAAACAGCTCCAGATCAGGGAAACGATCACGCAGCAGTGGAATAATTTTCGGCAGCAGGTAAGGGCCGACAGTGGGGATTAAGCCAATATGCAAAGGGCCGGTCATGCTTTCCCCTTGCTCACTGGCCAATTCGGTCAAAATTGTGACCTCCCTCAATACGTTACGTGCCTGTTGTACTAACCTCATACCGGCATCGGTGAATAACACACGACGGCTGGTTCGCTCTAACAAACTCACACCCAGCTCATCTTCCAGCTTGCGAATTTGCCCGCTTAAGGTCGGCTGGCTGACAAAACAGGCTTCAGCTGCTTTGCGAAAATGGCGGTGTTCAGCCAACGCGACTAGATACTCCAAGTCACGAATGTTCATCGTTGCCTCTTCTATAGGGGATAACTATCAAAACCATAGCATCAAGCGATTAGAGCTATCAATCTTATTTAGCAATACTAGACCCATCAAAACACAGCGAGTCACTTCTCGCTTAACCACTTAGATTGAAAACAAAAGGAACGATTCATGACAGCAACAAAAGAAGGTCAGCCCGTACCACAAGTCACCTTCCGTACTCGCGAAGGCGACCAATGGAAAGACGTAAGCACCGATGACATCTTTGCCAATAAAACCGTGATTGTATTCAGCTTGCCAGGTGCGTTTACCCCAACGTGTTCATCTTCGCACCTGCCACGCTATAACGAGCTGTACCCTGTTTTTCAACAGTACGGCGTCGATGACATTGTCTGTGTGTCCGTCAACGACACCTTTGTGATGAACGCGTGGAAAGCTGACCAAGACGCCGACAACATCCATGTCCTGCCTGACGGTAATGGCGAGTTCACTGATGGCATGGACATGCTGGTCGATAAAAACGATCTTGGCTTTGGCAAACGCTCATGGCGCTACAGCATGCTGGTGAAAAACGGCGTGGTCGAGAAAATGTTTATCGAACCCAACGAGCCAGGCGACCCGTTCAAAGTGTCTGACGCTGACACCATGCTTGACTACATCGCCCCTGAACACAAACTGCAAGACTCGATCACCGTGTTTAGTAAGCCAGGCTGTCCGTTCTGTGCCAAAGCCAAGCAAACACTGATCGACGAAGGCCTTCAGTTTGAAGAAATTATCCTTGGCAAAGACGCTACCACGGTTTCTTTGCGTGCGGTCAGCGGTCGCGCCACGGTGCCACAAGTGTTTATCGGTGGCCGTCACATCGGTGGCAGTGAAGAACTCGACACCTATCTGAACCAGTAATCCGCTGTTTGGGCGGCATTGTTGCCGCCCGTTATTTCCCCAGGAGAAAGCAATGAAAACATTAACGGTTGATGTGGCTGTGATTGGTGGCGGGACCGCCGGGCTCGGTGCTTATCGCGCAGCCAAAGCGCATACGGATAACGTGGTGATGATTGAAGGCGGCCCTTATGGCACCACCTGTGCACGGGTTGGCTGCATGCCATCCAAACTGTTAATTGCGGCGGCTGAAGCGGCGCATCATATCGACAAAGCGCCCGGCTTCGGTGTGTATCCCGGCGGCACCACGGACATTAATGGCCGTGAGGTGATGGATCGAGTGAAACGCGAGCGTGACCGTTTTGTCGGCTTTGTACTGGAAAGTGTCGACGATATCCCCGCCCAAGACAAAATCGACGGCTATGCGCGTTTTATCGATGATCACACCTTAATGGTCGACGATCATACTAGTATCCATGCTGATCGCATCGTGATTGCGACAGGCTCGCGACCAAGCTGGCCGTCTGCTTGGGATCACCTTGGTGATCGTTTAGTGGTCAATGATGATATTTTTGAATGGGACGATCTGCCTGACTCGGTTGCGGTATTTGGCCCAGGTGTGATTGGCCTTGAACTGGGTCAAGCGCTGCATCGCCTCGGGGTCGAGATGACTATGTTTGGCGTCGGCGGCCAAGTGGGCCCCCTCACCGATCCAGATATCATGGCATATGCGGATAAGACCTTCAGCGAGGAGTTTTATCTCGACGCCGATGCCAAGGTGGAAGAGATGGTACGTGAAGGCGATAAGGTGCAAATCCGTTACCGTGATAAAGAGGGCGAGAGCCAATTGCGTTGGGTCGACTATGTGGTTGCCGCCACCGGTCGTCGCCCCAATGTCGACAAACTTAACCTTGACGCGACCAGCATCAAAGTGGATGCCCGCGGGGTGCCGGTTGCCGATAGTTATACCCTGCAAACCACGGCAGCGCACATTTTTATTGCCGGCGACGCCAGTAATCAAATTCCGTTGCTGCACGAAGCGGCTGACCAAGCGCGCATTGCTGGTGACAACGCGGGGCGCGGTAAAGATATTCGTGCTGGATTGCGCCGCAGCAAGCTCTCTGCGGTCTTCTCTGACCCGCAAATTGCGATGGTGGGCGAAAGCTACAAAGCAATTACCGACCGTCTCGGCCCCTGCGGCTGCTTTGAAACCGGCGTGGTCTCTTTTGAAGGGCAAGGCCGCTCACGGGTGATGCTGCGCAACAAAGGCTTGTTACACGTTTATGCCGAACAAGGCACTGGCCGTTTCTTGGGCGCTGAAATGATTGGCCCGAACGCCGAGCACTTGGCTCACTTGTTGGCATGGGCACATCAAAACCAAATGACCATTTCGCAAATGTTGGATATGCCCTTCTATCACCCAGTGATTGAAGAAGGCGTGCGCACCGCGCTGCGAGATGTGAATGCCAAGCTCAAGCTCGGTCCTGAAATGATCAAACACTGCATGGACTGCGGCCCTGGCTGCTAATCCACTGCCCTTTTCGCCGACGTTCGGCGCTTTACAGGCACTGCCTGTTGCTTCCCCAAGCACTTGCTTACCTTTGCCCTCCTTCGCGGAGGGCTTTTTTGTATCCCGCGGTTCACTGCGTCACAATAAGCTATCGCCGTTACCGACCAAGAGAAACCACATGGCTTGCAAATACTGTCAATCTAGCATTTGGAAGCAGAAGCTGGGACGCTGCACGCGCTGTATGGCCCAACTTGCTATCATGTCTGCCATACTTTGGCCGCTTTGGTGGTGGGCCTATGCCGACACACCACGACAAGTGGAGTCGATTGCCTTGTTGTTCGCCGCCGGCAGTGCCAGCGCCTTGCTCATGCTTCATTTATTGATTTATCCATTTCGGCGCAATAAAAAACCCGCGCCGAAGCACGGGTCGTCAGACACACCAGATGATTAATCAGCCAGATCCGTGGCTTCGTTAATCACATGGAAAATATAGTTTTGCTCCACGGCCCCTTGGAATAACCACGCCATCGGCCCACGTGCCATGATGGCCACATCTTCACCAGAGTGGGTTTCCGAACCGAGTTTAATCAAGGATTGCTGTTTGTAATCCAGCTTACGCACCTGCCCTTCTTGCAAGTTTTCCCGCTCACCTTTGACCGCCCCCGGGCCGTTGCCATAGGTGATGGTGGTATAGGTTTTACCAAAGTCATCCTGATTCAAGCGTCCTTTTTGACGTGACAGGCCGAGAATGGGATTGCCCCGCTCCGCATAGCCGTTCATCACCATGGTGTGAGCGTGGTCCGCGGTAACGATAACCAGAGTGTCTTCTGGGTTGGTTTTCGCTAATGCCACTTGAATGGCATCATCGTAAGCCAGCGTATCTTCTAACGCTCGCGCGGCGTTGCCCGCATGGTGAGCGTGATCGATACGTCCGGCTTCCACCATCATCACATAGCCGTCTTTGTTGCGGCTAAGCATATCAATCGCCTTGCTGGTCATTTGCGACAATGACGGCTCATCTTGGCTTTCACGGCGATCCGCTTCATATTTCATGTGGCTACTTTCAAACAAACCAAACACGCGTGAAGTGGTCGCCGGATCGATGGCATCAAAACCGGATTTATCGAAAATGTATTGGCCATCAGGGTGGCGGGTTTGCCATGCCTCAATCAAGTTGCGTCCATCTTTACGCTTGCCCTTTTTGCCCTCAGGATCGACGCTATCGGCAGGAATAAATTCACGCCGTCCGCCACCGAAGGCCACCTGAAACCCCTCTCCAGCATCAAAGTCGACAAACTGGCTGGCAATGTCGGTGCAGCCTTGGTTTTTGGCAATGTTGGGCAACTTGCTATCGTTTTCCCAATTGCGCTCCGCACTGTGCGCATAAGTGGTGGCTGGGGTGGCGTGGGTTAAACGGGCGGTTGAGATCAAACCTAATGCTTTGCCCTTCTCGCCCGCCATTTCAAATAGGGTTTTCGCTTCGTTACCTTTTGCGGTGCTACAAAAACCACGCTGAACGTTATCGTCAACACTGATGATCCCGGCTTTGGTTTTCACCCCAGTGACCATGGCCGTCGCGGTCCCAGCCGAGTCAGGGGTTTGCATGTCGGTATTATAGGTTTTGGCTAGCGCAACATGCGGCAGGCTTTCCATGCCAAGGCGATTTTCCTCACCGGTTTGCCCCTGCTGCTGGCCCTGATAAATCCGCGCCGCTGTGATTGTCCCCACGCTCATGCCGTCGCCGACAAAGAGGATCACATTTTTGGCTTTGCCCGTGATAGGTGGGTTAGCTTTAGCGGCCGCCAATGCCGCTTGCGCGTCTTGATACCAGACATCGTTTTGCTGAGGCACTGCCGCGTGTGCAGTTGCCACTAATAAGGCTGAGGCCACCGCGGCCGTAAGAATTGTCTTCACCACAAAATCTCCATTATTAACGAGAAAACGCGGGCATGATGATCATTACGCGTGACGCTTCTGTGACAAACCGTACAATGTAACAATTTGTAAGCGGCTCATTTTGATGAAATTTTTATGACGAATACACAAAAAAGCTGCGACTTAGTCAGCACGCAGCCTTAGGGAGGGATAACGACGACGCTGATATCGTCAGGCAATGGACGATGTCACCCTACTCCAACGTAGAGAAGGTCGAGATCGTGGCTGGCCCAGCAATGTTATAAGTTAGCGCCACTTCGTCACAGGCGTGGAAGCGAGGACAGATTTCACAATCTTTCATAACTTTCTCAGGCAGTTGCGATTTTGACACTGGGGTAAAGCCTAATTGGGTGAAAAACTCTGGCACTCGGGTGAGGACAAAAACTTGCTCAATCGCCATTTGCTTGGCTTTTTTAATCAAGTGCATCATCAACGCCGTACCGTGACCTTGGCGCTGCCAGCCAGCTTCGATTCCCAAAGAGCGAATTTCTGCCAGCCCTGAGTCGTAAATATACAGCGAGCCGCAACCGGTCAAGTCCCCTTGATGCTCGGATACCGCAAACAGGCCGATATTACGCACCAATTCATGGCGGTCGCGAGGTAAGTTCTCCCCCAACTTCGCCCAATACACCACCATGCCTTCGATGGTATCGAGATCCGTCAGCCGCGCTGAGCGCACCGTGACTTTGGGGGTAAAGCGCTTATCCAAACGCTTTTGCGCTTCTTGAATGGCAAAGCTAACCTGCTCGGGCGCAACCCCACCGAGCGCACGACGTTGGGCCAAGCAGGATTCAATCGTGAGCATGGCATACACATCGTCTTCAATCACCGGTGAGAATTGCTGCAAGGTGGCGAGCGGTAGATCTTCCAGTCCACAGCCTTGCTCAATAGCGGACACCACCGCCACACCCACAATATGGTGCGCTTCACGAAACGGGATCCCTTTGCTCACCAAATAATCGGCCAACTCGGTCGCATTGGCATGACCTTGCTGCGCCGCTTGCAAGGTTTTGTCTTTGTGAATGGTAATACCTTCAAAACACAAGGCGGCCATGTCCAAACAATCATGCCAGGTGTCCATGGCATCGAAAAGTCCTTCCTTGTCTTCTTGCATGTCCTTGTTGTAAGCAAGCGGCAACGCTTTGACCGTCATCATCATCGCCGACAAAGCACCGTACACCCGCCCCGTTCGGCCACGTATCAACTCTAGCGCATCGGGGTTTTTCTTTTGTGGCATCAGCGACGAGCCTGACGTCACCGTATCCGCCAGCTCGATAAACCCGGACTCGCCCGAATTGTAGAAGATCATATCTTCGGCCATCCGTGAGAGATGCAGCATCGACATAGACGCGGCGGACATCATCTCCATCACATGGTCTCGGTCTGAGACCGAATCCAAACTATTACGGGTGGCGCGTTTAAATCCCAGATTTTGTGCCAAGGCATCGCGGTCAATCGGGTACGCGGTGCCTGCCAGCGCCCCAGATCCTAACGGGCAGGTATCCAGACGATTAAGTGCATCTTTTAAGCGGGTAGTGTCGCGCTCAAACATCTCGAGATAGGCCAAACACCAATGGGCAAAGGTCACCGGCTGTGCACGCTGTAAGTGGGTATAGCCGGGCAACACGGTATCATGGTGTTGGCTGGCCACATCCACCAGCTGCTGCTGAAGCTTGTCGAGAGACAGCAAGATTTGCTGGCCTTGTTGCCGACACCAGAGTTTAAGATCCGTGGCCACCTGATCGTTGCGCGAGCGTCCGGTATGCAGCTTTTTGCCCAAATCCCCGACTTTATCGATCAGTTGCTGCTCGACCCAGCTGTGAATATCTTCGGCGTCTGAGTTTAAGATCTGCTCAGGGTTTTCCATCACCGACAGCTTGAGCTCATTGAGCGCCAGCTCCAATTGCTGTTGCTCGTCATCACTCAGCACGCCCACTGAACGCAAGGCTTTCGACCAAGCAATGGAGCCCACAATGTCTTGCTCTGCTAGGCGATAGTCAAAGCGCAGTGAATCGTTAAACGCTTGAAACCGTTTGTCGGCTGCCTGACTAAAGCGTCCGCCCCATAATGCCATGCTGTCTCTCCTTACTGCTCACGATGCTTTTTTAATTAGGATTGTTTTTGTTTGTTCAGCGTACGAATCCGGCTCGACAGCGAATACAAACGGATAAAGCCTTCGGCATGGCTGTGATCGTAGACATCATCATCCCCAAAGGTGGCAAAGTCTTCCGAGTACAAGCTATTGGTCGAGCGCTTTTGTACCACCGTCGCTTGCCCTTTATAGAGCTTGATCACCACCTCGCCCGTTACCGGCGCGGCAAGAGAATTGGCCGCGGCAACAATCGACTGGCAAAGTGGCGTAAACCAACGCCCATCATAAATCAGGTGAGAGGCTTTTAAACCGAGCTCCTCACGGAACTGATAACTCTCTTTATCCAGCACCAGTTGTTCAACGCCACGCAACGCTTCCATGATGATAGTGCCACCCGGAGTTTCATAGCAGCCGCGGGATTTCATCCCCACCAAACGGTTCTCAACGATATCAATCCGTCCCACGCCATGTTCGGCACCTTTGTCATTCAATAGCGTTAGCACGTCATAAGGCGACATGGATTCACCATCGACCGAGACCACTTCCCCGCTTTGTACTCCCAAGGTGACAAACTCGGGCGTATTGGGCGCCTCTTCCGGCGCGACAGTCCATACCCAGCAATCTTGGTTGGCCGCCGTCCAGGTATCTTCTAACACGCCGCCTTCGGTTGAGACATGCCAAGCATTGGCATCACGTGAATAAATTTTCTCAAGGCTCGCCGTGCAAGGAATATCACGGGCGGCCAAGTAATCGAGCAGGGCTTCACGACTGGTGAGATCCCACTCACGCCAAGGCGCAATCACTTTCAGCTGCGGCGCCAGCGCGGAGAAGGTGCTCTCAAAACGGACTTGATCGTTCCCCTTGCCGGTACAGCCGTGGCAAAGCGCATCCGCGCCGACCTCAAGGGCGCACGCGACCTGCGCTTTGGCAATGATAGGACGCGCCATCGAGGTGCCTAGTAGATATTTACCTTCATATACCGCACCGGTTTTTAGGCTAGGGTAAATATAATCTGCCACCATTTCGTGTTTCAGATCGGCGATAAAACACTGTGATGCCCCAGAGGCGAGCGCTTTTTGCTCAATGCCTTCGAGCTCTTGTTCGCCTTGACCGACGTCGGCAACAAAAGCCACCACCTCACAGTCGTAGTTTTCTTTTAGCCATGGAATGATGGCCGAGGTATCCAATCCACCCGAATAGGCCAGTACCACTTTATTTACCTTGCTCATCTTGCTCTCCTTAAATCCTAAATCGACGGTGTCGTCGCGTCGTTATACGTCTTATTAACTGGCGCTAAACCGGGTACCGATTTGCTGGCCATCGAATAATTGCGTGAGTTTTTCTGGATAACGCCAGGTGGCAATCTCTACCGGTTTACCTAATTCGCGGGCGGCGGCAAACGCCGCGTTGACCTTGACCACCATGCCATCGGTGATCACGCCTTTTTCCATCAAGTGCTGCGCATCTAACTCGGTGAGGCAAGGCAGTAAGTGGCCTTTGCCGTCTAACACACCGCTGACATCTGACAGCAACACCAGCTCAGCGCCTAGCGTGGTTGCCACCGCCACCGCCGCTTGGTCGGCATTGACGTTCATCAGCTCACCTTGGTCACTGATGCCAATCGAGCTAATAATGGGGACACAATCCGCGGCCAATACCGCCTGTAGCAGGCTAGGATCACCGGCGCTAGCTTCACCCACAGCACCTAGTTCAGGGTCCAGCTGGCTGACCTGACACAAGCCGCCATCGGCCAAGCTCAAGCCACAGCTTTTAATCTTCGCCTTACGCGCTTCGGCTAACAGCAGCTTATTCGCCGTCCCGGCGAGGGCACCGGTGACATAATCAATCTGGTCGGCCGGCGTGACCCGCAAGCCTTGTTTTTTCACACTGGTGAGGGCGAGCTTTTTGAGTAGCTCATCGACCAAGTAGCCGCCACCGTGCACCAGCACTAAAGGGCGCTCAGCCTCACTGCGATAGGTGTTGATCGCGCCGAAAACCTTGGCGAGAGTCTCGCTGCAGCTCAGTGCCGCGCCACCTAATTTAATCACTAATGGCGTTTTCATCCGTTTCTCCTAGACAATCGCTGTGGTTTCGGCAAAGCCAAACTTGAGGTTTAAACACTGCACGGCTTGGCTGGCCGCGCCTTTGAGTAAATTATCAATCGCACTGGTGAGGATCAGGTGCCCATGCGCGGCCTGATAACCAATATCGCAAAAGCCGGTGTATTGCACCGCTTGTAGCTTGGCCACCTCGCCGGCTGGGAGCACCCGTACCAGCGGCGCCTCTTGATAGGCGTGAGAGAGTGCCTGCCCCACCTCGGCCTCACTGACACCTGGGGCTAATTTGGCGGTAATGGTGGCAAGAATGCCGCGCTTGTAGCTGCCAAGGTGCGGGGTGAAAATCACCGGCGTATCGAGGTGTGCGGCAATTTCTGGCTGATGACGATGAGAAAACACCCCGTAGGCATGCAGGCTCACTTCGCAAAAACTGTTGGTCAGGCTCGCTTTGCGCCCCGCACCCGTCACGCCGCTGGTGGCATTGATCACCGGCCACATTTGTTTATCCAACAAGCCTGCATCTAGCACAGGTTTGAGCGCTAATTGACTGGCGGTGGGATAGCATCCCGGCACAGCGACCAGCTGTGCTGCCGATAATGCTTCCTGTTGCCACTCCGCCAAGCCATACACGGCTTGCTCAAGCCATGTCGGTGATTGGTGCGCAAAGCCGTAATGGGCAGGATAAAAATCGGCTTGATTGACCCGATACGCCCCCGACAAATCAAACACCACGCAACCTTGAGCCAGAAACATCGGCGCCAAGTCATGACTGACCGCGTGCGCGGTGGCTAAAAACACCACATCGGCTTGCTTAGCGACATCCTGTGGCGAGGACAACGGCATCAGTGGCCTATCCACCACGCCACGCAGTTGGCCGTGCAACGCGCTCACAGGGCGATTAGCGTCTTCACTGCCTGCCGAGACATATAAACCGGCCAAGTGCAATTGCGGATGGCGATGGACAAGGGCAACAAGCTCGGCTCCTGTGTAGCCACTGGCACCGACAATAATGGTGTTGAGTGTCATGGGTGTCTCTCTTTATGGGTGTTTAAGGCGTGCTGCGGGGCAGCAGAGGATCGAGGGCGTAGCCGATAGCCACGCAAAGCAGGCTAGCGTCGTCGAGCAGAAAGGGCGTTGTGTTTGGCAGCGAGTGGCATCATGGTCAACTCTCAAAAATATTTTTATTCATAAATAGTGAATGGTTATTTTTTATCGCATTCCCGTTTGGCCGTCAACCCCAAAAAGCGTAAAAAATCACTTTTAATGTCTATTCATTCATATTAGAGCAATAATTCCATCTAACCATGCAAATGACACTGACGCTATTCACGAGAAAGTCGCGATATGGCGGGCGCGGAGAAGCCCTCGGAAGACTGGCAAACCTGAAAGCTGAAACTTTTTTTCAGCTTTTGGGGTGGCTCTATGATAAGCATCAAATCCGGCGGCCAGTTTTCGCGCTAATTTGCGGTTAAGTTGACCCGATCGCGCAATATTCGCTAGATTGGTTCTTTACAGTCACAGTAGGATGTAACTTTGTTACAGAATGGATACGCTATGAACGAAAAGTACTCTGCCTTAAAAAGCAATGTCAGTATGCTTGGCCGCCTGCTGGGTAACACCATCCAAGATGCCCATGGCCCCGCACTCTTAGAAAAAGTTGAGGAAATTCGTCAGCTCTCAAAATCGGCTGCCGCTGGCAATCAGGACGATCATGCTAAGCTGAAAACCGTGCTGCAAAACTTGCCGGCTGACCAACTGCTTCCGGTCGCCCGCGCCTTTAGCCAATTTTTGAATCTGACTAATATCGCCGAGCAATATCACACCGTCTCGCGTCAATGCGACGCGCTGGAGTGCAGCCCGGATGCTATCGACGATTTACTCCGCCGTGTCAGCCAAGGTGAGATTAATGCCAATGACGCGCAACAAGCGATCGCCGATTTAAAAATTGAGTTAGTCCTGACCGCTCACCCGACCGAAATCGCACGCCGTACCACCATTCATAACTTGGTGCAGATTAATAAATGTTTATCGAAATTAGAGCTCAGTGAACATTTGGGGGCGGCAGAGCGCGCCAAAACCGAGAAACGTCTCGAGCAGTTGATTGCGCAAGCCTGGCACACCGATGTGATCCGCCAAGACCGACCTACCCCGCTTGATGAAGCCAAGTGGGGCTTCGCGGTGATTGAAAATTCACTGTGGCAAGCGGTGCCGGCGTTTTTACGCCAATTTGATCAGCAGCTTGCAAGCCATCTCGATATCAACTTGCCCATTGATGCCAAGCCAGTACAAATTTCCTCGTGGATGGGTGGAGATCGCGACGGTAACCCGTATGTCACCAGCGAGGTCACCCGTGAAGTGATGCTGTTATCACGCTGGAAAGCGGCGGATTTGTATTTGCGCGATGTCCAGGATTTGATCAGTGAACTGTCAATGACCCAGTGTGATGACACTGTGCGTGAGATGGCCGGCGAGGCACACGAACCGTATCGCGCTATCCTCAAAACCTTGCGCAGTCAGCTAACTCACACCCTGAGCTATTTGGACGCCAAACTGAAAGGCGAGCGCGCCTCCTCACAAGGGATCCTGACCGACACCCAGCAGTTGTGGCAACCATTACTGGCGTGTTACCAGTCTCTCCACCACTGTGGCATGGGCATTATTGCCGACGGCAAGTTGCTTGATGTGCTTCGCTGCGTGCAATGTTTTGGTGTACACCTGATCAAGCTCGATATTCGCCAAGAAAGCACCCGCCATGCCGATGTGCTCTCAGAAGTGACCCGTTATTTGGGGATGGGCGATTACGCCCAATGGAGCGAGCAAGACAAGCAAGCCTTCTTAACCCGCGAGCTGGCGTCTAAACGTCCGTTGCTGCCACGTGATTGGTCACCGTCACCTGAGGTACAAGAGGTGATCGACACCTGCCGCGTGATCGCCGAACAGCCGCGCGAAGCCTTGGGTGCCTATGTGATTTCCATGGCACGCACCGCCTCCGACGTGCTGGCCGTGCATCTATTGCTGAAAGAAGCCGGCTGCTCGTTCCGTATGGACGTATGTCCGTTGTTCGAAACCTTGGACGATCTGAACAATGCCGAGGCAGTGATTGGGGAGCTGCTAGCCATTGATTGGTACCGTGGCTTTACCCAGAACGTTCAAATGGTGATGATCGGTTATTCGGATTCCGCCAAAGACGCTGGGGTAATGTCTGCCGGGTGGGCGCAATATCGCGCCATGGAAGCCTTGGTCAATTTATGTGATGAGCAAGGAGTTAATCTCACCCTTTTCCATGGCCGCGGTGGCACCGTGGGTCGCGGTGGGGCGCCCGCACATGCGGCTTTGCTCTCACAGCCTCCTCGCAGCCTAAAAGGTGGCCTACGGGTGACCGAGCAAGGGGAGATGATCCGCTTCAAGCTGGGGCTGCCCGACGTCGCCGTTAACAGCTTAAACCTGTACACTAGCGCGATTTTGGAAGCGAACTTGCTGCCACCGCCGGAGCCTAAGCAAGAATGGCGTCAGCTGATGGACACCTTGAGTGACATCTCCTGCCAAGCCTATCGTGATGTGGTGCGTGGTCATGAGCAATTTGTGCCTTACTTCCGCTCTACCACGCCGGAGCTTGAGTTAGGCAAACTGCCATTGGGGTCGCGCCCTTCCAAACGCAATCCCGATGGCGGTGTCGAGAGCTTGCGGGCGATTCCTTGGATTTTCGCCTGGAGTCAAAATCGTTTATTGCTGCCGGCTTGGCTGGGGGCTGGACAAGCGATCGATCACGCCATTGCAAAAGGCCACAAAGCCCAGCTGGAAGAAATGTGCCGCGAATGGCCGTTTTTCTCCACCCGTCTTGGGATGCTGGAAATGGTATTTACCAAAACCAACCTCGATATTGCCAAGTACTATGATCAGCGCTTGGTCGATGAAAGCCTCTGGCCGTTGGGTGAATCCTTGCGGGATCAGTTGCGCCAAGATATCCAAGTGGTACTGGCGGTGGAAAACAGCGATAACCTGATGGAGCAAAACCCGTGGGGGGCGGAAGCGATTCGCTTACGTAATATTTACGTCGAGCCGCTCAATATGCTGCAAGCCGAGCTGTTATACCGTACGCGTCAGCAAGCTGATCCGGACCAATCGCTCGACGATGCCTTGATGATCTCCATCGCGGGGATTGCCGCCGGCCTGCGTAATACCGGCTAATCCTTGTTAGTCAAGCCGTACCCTCGGGTGCGGCTTTTTTGTTTTTGTATCGATTTGTCGTGTCACAGAGACCGCTGCTCGTTTTTTTTCGCTAAAGCGTCAGCGAATGCTTGCTGTTACATTGATAATATTATTACTATTAAAGGTCGCACTGACGCGACCCAACAACGCAAAGGAATTGCCATGAAAGACGAAACCCTCTCGATTCATCACGGCTACCAGACCGACCCCACCACCAAATCGGTGGCCACCCCTATCTATCAAACCGTCGCTTACGAGTTCGATAATGCCCAACACGGTGCTGACCTGTTCAACCTTGATGTTCCAGGCAATATCTACTCTCGGATAATGAACCCGACCAACGACGTGTTGGAGCAACGGGTGGCGGCATTAGAGGGCGGTATCGCGGGGCTTTGTGTCAGTGCTGGTGCGGCCGCCATCACCTATACCATGCAAACTCTCGCCAAGGCCGGTGATAACATCGTCGCCACACCACAGCTTTACGGGGGCACCTATACCTTGTTTGCCCATATGCTCCCCGAGCAAGGCATTGAAGTACGTTTTGCCCCCAGTGACGACGCCAGTGCGATTGAGGCGCTGATTGATGACAACACCAAAGCGGTCTATTGCGAGTCGATTGGTAACCCTGCCGGCAATATCGCGGATATCCCCGGTTTTGCCAAGGTCGCTCACGCGCATGGGGTCCCCTTGGTCGTCGATAATACCGTCGCCACGCCTGTTCTGTGCAAACCGATTGAGCATGGTGCCGATATCGTGGTGCACTCACTCACCAAGTACATTGGCGGTCATGGCACTACCCTTGGCGGTATAATTGTCGATGGCGGCACCTTTGACTGGGTGGCCCATCAAGCCCGCTTCCCGCAATTCTCACAACCGGAGCCGGCCTATCACGGCGTGGTTTATAGTGAGACCTTTGGCCCAGCCGCGTTTATTGCCCGCGCACGTACAGTGCCGCTACGTAACAGTGGCGCGGCCCTCTCGCCGATGAATGCTTTTATGTTGATGCAGGGGTTAGAAACCTTAAGCCTACGTATGGAGCGCCATTGCGAGAACGCCAAAGCCGTGGCCGATTACCTTGCCAATCACCCGGCCGTAGCGTGGGTCAACTATGCCGGTCAACTCAATCACCCTCATTACCAACGTGCTAAGTCGCTTATCCGCGGTGGACTGCCGGCCTCATTGCTGTCATTCGGCTTAAAAGGCGGCTTTGACGAGGGAGTGAAATTTTATGATGCGCTGAATCTTTTCAAGCGCTTGGTGAATATTGGTGATGCCAAGTCACTGGCGTGCCATCCCGCCTCGACCACGCACCGCCAGTTGAACGAGCAAGAGCAAGCGAAAGCCGGGGTGACACCCGAGATGATCCGTCTTTGTGTCGGCATTGAGCATATCGATGACATCATTGCCGACTTAGAACAAGCCTTGGCGACGGCGAAATAGCCCAAAGAAGGCTAGCCGCTCCCGGGCTAAACAATCGTTGTACCAACAAAACTGTGGATATAAGAGATGTCACTTCCCCATGTAATACTGACAGTGCTAAGCAACTGTGAGGCGACGGGTTATGATATTACCAAGGCGTTTTCCACCACCATCAGTAATGTGTGGAAAGCCAGCCATCAACAGGTATATCGTGAACTCAATAAGCTCGCCGATCGAGGTGCGGTCACCTACCGGCTTGAACCGCAAGTCGGGAAACCGGATAGAAAGGTGTACGCCATCACGCCTGTTGGCACCGACATGCTAGAAGCGTGGTTTATTCAAACGCCCAAGTTAGCGCCACCGCGTGACGAGTACGTGGCAAGATTACTCAGTTGTGAGGTGCTCGACCCCGCTCCCATGCTGGATCATGTGAATAACTTGATTGCCGAGTCTCAGCAGCTACTTAATCACTATACGCTACTGGAACAACGTGAATATGGCCAAGTCACACTACTGACTTCACAACAACGTTTAATGCGCCTCGCACTGCGACGCAGTATTCATCAACGCCGCGCCTGGTTGGCCTGGGCGCAGGAGGTGCGCGACGAACTCACTATGCTCGCGGCCAGTGCTTAATCAATACAACAAACACAACACGCAACCTAATACGCCCCGACATAACCGGGGCGTATTTTTAAGGTGTGACCGCAAGTGGGCGAACCCCCAAGGTATGACACAGGGCATAGGTTAATTCCGCACGGTTAAGGGTATAAAAGTGAAAATCTTTCACCCCTTCGCGGCTTAGCACCCGCACCATATCAAGCGCAATCGAGGCGCCCACCATCTGGCGCGTGACGGGATCATCTTCCAATCCTTGATACTGTTTGTGCATCCACTGCGGCACACGCACATTGGTCATCTTGGCAAAGCGTGACGCCTGCTTGAAGTTAGAGACGGGCAAAATCCCCGGCACAATCTCCACATCAATCCCCGCGGCCACACAGCGGTCACGAAAGCGCAGATAGCTTTCAACATCGAAGAAAAACTGGGTAATGGCACGGCTGGCCCCCGCATCCACTTTGCGTTTAAGGTTAATTAAATCCGCCTGTGCGCTTTTCGCTTCTGGATGTACCTCAGGGTAAGCGGCAACCGAGATATCAAAGTCATGCTCCTCTTTGAGCAAACGCACCAAGTCCACCGCATACATATCCGGCTTTTTCTCTGGCGAGGGTAAATCCCCGCGTAACGCCACAATGTCACGGATGCCATTCTGCCAATAGTCGCGGGCAATGTGGCGAAGCTCATCTTCAGTGGCATCAATGCAGGTTAGATGGGGCGCCGCGGCGATACCGGTTTGATCATGAATGCTTTTCACGATGTCATGGGTGCGATCACGCTCACCCGAGTTGGCGCCATAGGTCACCGACATGAACTTAGGTTTGAGCGCTTTTAAGCGATGCACGGAGTTCCAAAGCGTCTCCTCCATGGTTGGGGTGCTGGGCGGAAAAAACTCGAATGAGACATTAATATCGCCATCTAAGTCAGCAATATTCTGATTGAGTGCATCAATGTGGCCTGCGTGCGTGTAGCTCATATCCTCTCCCTGACACCGAACGGCGCTGTTCAGTATGACTGTATCTGCTGTGTTTTATACTTATACGTTTAGACGTCCATATGTCTAAAGATTGTCGTGATTCGATGAAAATGTCAACGATACGGGCTATGAAAAATACTCATGGTATGATGAAGATAGACGACGCGGCCACCAAAATGCGCCTAGATTGTCCATGTTTCACACAAAAAAAGCTGCCTCCGCAACGCGTAGACAGCTTGATCACGGTTATCCACGAGCAAACTAGTGAAGGCGACTTATCAAGCGATTTAAGTCGGATTGAATGGCGCCCGCCGTGACATTGCGTCCCGCCCCAGGGCCACGAATCACCAAGGGATTCTCGCGATACCAATGGCTTTCAATCGCAAACACATTATCGCACGGCAACAGATGAGCCAGTGGGTGCTCGCTGGGTAAGGTTTCTAGGCTCACTTGCGCTTTACCGTCAGCATTTAAGCGCGCGACATAGCGGAGCACTGACCGGTTTTTATGCGCCTTGTCTAATCGCTCTTGTAGTTGTTCATCCATTTGGTGGGCATGATCAAGAAACGCATCCAAAGACAGATCAGCCAGTGATTTAGGCACCAGGGACTCGACCTTGACCTGCTCTGGCTCAAGCGACATGCCCGCTTCGCGTGCCAAAATCACCAATTTACGCACCACGTCGGCACCCGACAGATCATCCCGCGGATCAGGCTCGGTGAGCCCTTGCTGCCATGCTTGTTCCAGTAATACGCTGAATGGCACTTCTCCACTAAATTGCAAGAACAGCCACGACAAGGTACCAGAAAAGATCCCAGACAGCGCAACAATCGTGTCGCCACTTTCACGCAGATCTTGCACCGCGTAGTTAATGGGTAACCCTGCGCCCACGGTCGCATTGTAGAGCCAATGGCGCCCGGTTTTGCTAAACGCCTGCTGAATCGCGTGATACTGCTCGGCTGGCGCCGCCCCCGCTTCTTTATTCGCGGAGATTAAGTGAAAGCCATGCTCTGCCAGTCGCGGGTATAAGTACGCTAATGACGCACTGGCGGTGACATCCAATACAATCACATCGTCATACGGGTGATTAAGTAGGCGGGTGAGCCACTCGTCATCAAAATAAGGCTCGCAACGCTCATCAAAACCCTCTAATACCTGCGTGGCATCAATGCCGGCGAAATCAAGCCACTGGTTGCGACTGTCCACCACTGAGATCAATGACACTTCCTTGCCATGACGTTTTTCCAGGTGTGCTTTTTGCTCGGCAAAAAGGCTTAACCAGCGGGTACCAATATTGCCTTTGCCCACCAACACCAAACCGATCCGGCGCTGGGCTTGAAACAAGGCATCATGCAAGCTAGCGACGAGGGCTTGAGTATGTACTTGGCGAAGGATCGCCACCATGCTCAGCCCGGAAGCAGACTCACTGATAAACTCCACCGGTTGGGATTTCAATTGTTGATAAAAGCCATGGCAATGGACGGGATTGTTCACCACGCCCGCTCCTACGGCCGCCACCATGGTAAAGCCTTCACGCAGTTTGAGTTCAGCCGAAAGGCCAGCATCTTGGATTTGCGCCATCACCAACGCCACCACTTCTGTGGTAAATGCCAACAATATTCGGTATTGATCGTCTTGATAATCGGTTGCCAGTGGCTGCACCTTCAGCTGTGACAAAATCCGACTAAGCTCCTGCTTTATCGCCTGAAAGTCTTGTCCTCGCGCAACATCAAACTGGAGTAAGCTTACCTCATCCAACGCCGTAATGATTTTTGCCCCGCGCCCGGTGGCTAATACGCGTTCAATACGTGTTGAGCCGCTATCCGGCGCTTGGGTGCAACGCAAGGTTAGGTCGGTGGCACTTTGCGCTACCGGCTGTAAGGTGCGGCTATGCAGCACAGGGGCAGCCAGACGCGCCAGCTCGCCGGCCTCGTCAAGACGAATCAAAGGTAGCAAACAGGCATTATCAACATGGCGAGGATCGGCGCTATACACCCCGGCGACATCACTCCAAATAGTCACACGGCTGACGCCCGCCAGCGCCCCCAAGACAGTAGCCGAGTAATCGGAGCCATTGCGCCCCAACAGCACCGTCTCTCCCGCTTGGTTTTGTGCCATAAACCCGGTGAACACCACATGTATATCGCTATGCTGCGAAAGCTGATTTTGCAGCAAAGGCCAGGACGCCCCCCGATCCACTTCTGGTTGAGCGGCGCGCTCGGCGCGCAAACACTGGCGTGAGTCTAACATCACCGCCGCACGCTGATGCTGCTTCAATAACTGGGCCAACAGGCGCGCCGACCAGACCTCACCAAAACCTTGCACGTAAGCTTTGTCATTTTCACTCACGCCCTTATCGCCCAGCGACGCGATGGTGGCAATATCCGCATAAAGTGCATCCACCAGCTGTTGTTTTGTCTCTCCATCCACCAAGTTTTCAATCAAATCTTGCTGGAAGGCGCGCACCGTTTGCAAGGTCTCATGCGCCACTCGTCCATCCTTGTCTAATTGCGCCAACCACATGATCAGCTGGTTAGTGGTTTTTCCTGCCGCAGATACCACGATCAAGTCTTGCTGGCTCGCATGCGCGGTCAATACATCGACCACGCGGCGATAGCAATCAGGGCTCGCAAGGCTACTGCCACCAAACTTGTGTAATTGGCGTGGTGACTCTGGGGACGTTTCCATCGGTTGCGCATGCATGGCAAGGTCTCTCTTAATGTCTATCAATCTCGGTAAAACGGCGCGCACGGCGGCGCAGCCTCTATCGGGGGTTGCCCCCTAAACGGGCAAAAGCATTCGCCAAATCGGCGACCAAATCTTGCGCATCTTCTAATCCAATCGACAAGCGTAATAAGGTCGGCGAAATGCCGGCTTCTGCTTGCGCTGCGTCACTCATGGCTCGGTGCGTCATCGAGCCAGGGTGAGTGATCAAGCTTTCCACGCCCCCTAGCGATTCGGCCAGAGCAAATAACGAAAGGCCGTCGATAAACCGCGCCACACCGGCTTGGTCGGTCTCTAACTCTAGGCTCAGCATGCTACCAAACCCCGCTTGCTGACGCGCCGCAATTTGGTGACCAGGGTGAGAGGCCAACCCGGGATAGTATATTTTCCGCACCGCCGGCACCGTTTGTAGGTAGCTCAGTACCGCTTCAGTGTTGTGCTGGTGTTGTTTAACGCGCGCGCCCAGTGTACGCAACCCTCGCAATGTCATATAACTGTCAAAGGCATTGCCCGTCGCCCCTAAGCAATTTCCCCACCAAGCCAGTGTGTCTGCCAATTCATCCGTACGCGCGACCACCACGCCACCGACAATATCGGAGTGACCATTAATAAACTTGGTGGTGGAATGGACCACCATATCCGCGCCCAGCGCAAACGGCTTTTGCAAGGCGGGCGATAAAAAGGTGTTATCCACCACCACCCGGGCCCCAACTTGATGGGCCTTTTGGCTTATTTCTGCGATATCGACCACGCGTAGAAGTGGATTAGATGGAGTTTCCACCAGCACCAACTTGGGCTGCTTAGCCAATGCCTGCGCCAACGCCTCATGGTCGGATTGATCGACAAAACTCACCTGCCAAATGCCTTGTTTGGCGCGTGATTCGAGCAAGCGATAGGTGCCGCCATAACAATCGTGCGGGGCGACGATATGATCGCCTGCCTCCAATAGAGATAACACCAAGTTTATCGCCGACATGCCACAGTTAGTCACTACCGCACCCGCGCCCCCCTCTAAGTCAGTCAGCGCTTGTTCCAACTGCGCACGCGTTGGGTTGCCGCCTCGCGCGTAGTCGTAGGTAGGCACATCCCCCAGAGCCGGGAAACGGTAATTGGTCGATAAATACAAGGGAGGCACTACCGCATGGTGCTGGGTGTCGGTGCCAATCCCAGTGCGAACGGCGATGGTGTCGGTTTTTTTCTCAGTCATGATCTGTCCTTGCTAGTCTGGTTTGCGCATGGTGGGCGTGATCCAGGCGTCATACTGCCACCTTACCCGTCGCTTTTTGGGACGTCAACACTTCTAGACGTCTACACTCCTTTGCATGTGGCGGTTAATATAGCTAAAATCTCCGCAGCATCATCCTGGGTATTCCTTAATCAAGATAGGTGAGACATGGCGCAGTGGAACGGCGACTACATTAATCCGTATGCCGAACATGGTAAAAAGAAAGAGCAGGTAAAGAAGATCACCGTCTCTATCCCATTAAAAGTACTAAAAATTCTTACTGATGAGCGCACTCGTCGTCAGGTGCAAAACCTGCGTCACGCGACCAACAGCGAGTTGTTGTGTGAGGCATTTCTTCATGCCTACACCGGTCAACCTCTGCCAACCGATGACGATATCCGTAAGGATAAACCCGACAGCATCCCCGCCGAAGCGCGTCGGATCATGAAAGAGCTGGGTATCGAATTCGACGATAGCGAATACTAAAAAAACCCGCCAACCGGCGGGTTTTTCATTACCTGCAGCATCGTGCTGTCTGCCACTTGCGCATGGCAACATGCCTCGCTACATCATATAGTTTTCTGGCATCTCGATACGAGCTACGCCGGTTTCGACGGCCGCCAGCGCCACTGCACGTGCTACTTTCGGCAACAAACGCGCGTCCATGGGCTTGGGAATGATGTAATCAGGACCAAAGCTGAGCGAAGACAAGCCGGCGGCGTCTAATACTGTTTGTGGCACCGGCTCTTTGGCTAAACTGCGAATGGCCTCGACCGCGGCCAGTTTCATCGCATTGTTAATTTCACTGGCACGCACATCCAATGCACCACGGAAAATAAACGGGAAACAGAGTACGTTATTGACCTGGTTGGGGTAATCCGAACGCCCGGTTCCCATGATCAGATCATCACGGACTTGATGTGCCACATCCGGGTGGATTTCAGGATCCGGATTCGAGCAGGCAAATATCACGGGCTTGTCTGCCATCAGCTTCAAGGCCTCTGGTGAGAGTAAGTCTGGGCCAGATACGCCAACGAACATGTCCGCGCCTTCAATCACATCTTCGAGGGTACGTTTATCGGTGTTATTGGCAAACAGCTGCTTGTATTTGTTGATATCATCACGGCGCGTATGGATCACGCCTTTACGATCCAACATATAGATTTTTTCTCGCTGCGCACCACATTTTATTAATAGCTCCATACAGGCAACCGCGGCCGCGCCAGCACCCATGCACACCACCGTCGCCTCACGGATATCTTTGCCTTGTAGCTCGAGCGCGTTAAGCATGCCGGCAGCAGTCACGATGGCAGTACCGTGTTGGTCATCATGGAATACAGGCACTTCGCACCGTGCAATCAGTTGTTTTTCAATTTCAAAACAATCAGGGGCTTTAATATCTTCGAGGTTGATACCGCCAAAGGTGTCAGCAATATTGGCCACGGTATCAACGAACTCATCAATAGTGCGGTGTTTCACTTCAATATCAATCGAGTCCAAACCGGCAAAACGCTTGAATAATAACGCTTTACCTTCCATGACGGGCTTAGAAGCCATGGGGCCTAAGTTCCCCAATCCCAAAATCGCGGTGCCGTTTGAGATCACCGCCACCATGTTGCCTTTACCCGTATAGCGGTAAACCGCATCCGCGTCTTGCGCTATCTCTCGCACCGGCTCAGCAACGCCAGGACTATACGCTAGGGCGAGATCCGCGGCCGAGTCGGCCGGTTTGCTCAATTCAACAGAAATTTTTCCGGGAGTAGGGTATGCATGATAATCCAGCGCTTGCTGGCGTTTATCGTCCGACATCTAGTGTTCCTAATTATTATCGTGAAGGGATAGATAACCAATATCGCCAGGGAAGCGTGAACGATATTAGCCAGACACTCGACAAACCACACAGGGAAGGTTTGCATTCGCATAAAGATGGTAACGCAGGGAGCAAACGTCCACCAGTGCTAACACGCATTCGCGATGATGCTCGGACCTGTTGCCCCAATACAAGGACGATACGATCAAAAAAAGGGACGCTGATGCGTCCCTTCTCTGTATTCGGTCAATAGCGGCTTATTTTTTGCTGCTAAGGGCACCGAAACGCTTCTTAAAGCGGTCAACACGGCCACCGGTATCAAGGATACGCTGCTTACCAGTGTAGAATGGGTGACACTTGTCACACACGTCTAGGTAGATGTCTTTGCCTAGAGTTGTGCTGAACGCGAATTCGTTACCGCAAGAGCATTTTGCTGTGACGGCTTTGTACTCTGGATGGATACCAGCTTTCATAGGGATAACCTCATCTTGAAGGCCGTGTCGCTCTCCCGATCCTAAGCCGGGCACCACACGTCGTTAACAAACATTTTCTAAGGCGCGCAATTCTAATCAAGCGCCCTCTTTTTCGCAACTTTTTTGTGCAATCATAGCGCCAGCTGAAAGGCATCAAGGCTTTGCCAACGTGTGGCTAACCGTTACACTGAGATTCCTTCTGGCCAATAAGATGTTGTGATGGAACAATTTGCTCAGGTAGCGTTGCCTGTCCCTTTGCCGAAAACCTTTGATTACCGTATCGCAGACGATCAGCATCCGGTCGTC
Organism: Salinivibrio sp. SS3; assembly: GCF_001722105.1. NCBI lineage: Bacteria > Pseudomonadati > Pseudomonadota > Gammaproteobacteria > Vibrionales > Vibrionaceae > Salinivibrio > Salinivibrio sp. SS3. The sequence goes on from NZ_MEBQ01000012.1 coordinate 63,590, forward strand.
GGCGGGCGCGTCAAGGTGCCGTTTGGACGCCAGCATAAAGTCGGCATCGTTACCGGCTTGTCGTCCACGGCCAGTGTGGAAACCAGCCAACTCAAAGCAATTGATACCGTACTCGACGCGCAACCGGTCTGGACCCCCGCCGTTTATAACCTTTTGCAGTGGGCCAGTCGCTTTTACCATCACCCGCTTGGCGATGCGATGGGGGCGGTGATGCCGACTTCGCTGCGTAAAGGACGCCCGGCGACATTACAGCAACAAAAATGGTGGCAAATTACCGAATCAGGACAAAACCAACCTCTATCAGGCCTGAGCCGCGCCCCCAAACAAGCCCGAGTGTTGCAGCTGCTCACTCACGGCCCGGCCACCCAAGCCGACTTAATCGAACAAGACATCGGCGCGCCGGTACTAAAAACAGTGGCAGAAAAAGGCTGGATCGCGCCCTACTCGCCCCCTTCTCAGGCCAATGCTTGGGTAAAAAGCTTTGCGGTCACCGAAGAAAAGCCGACGCTTAATCACGAGCAAGCGATGGCGGTTGCCACCCTCAATGCCAGCGATGGTTTTGCCTGCGCGTTATTAGAGGGGATCACAGGCTCAGGCAAAACCGAGGTTTACCTCAATGTGCTAGAACCGGTGCTCGCACGCGGCCAGCAGGCGCTAATCTTGGTGCCAGAAATTGGCCTGACACCACAAACCATTCGCCGTTTTGAGCGTCGCTTTGCTGTCCCTGTGACCGTGATGCATTCAGGGCTCAGCGATACCGACCGTCTCAACGCTTGGCTGGCCGCACGCGAAAACCAAGCAGCCATTGTGATTGGTACCCGCTCTGCACTTTTTACCCCCATGGCAAAGCTTGGCATCATCATTATCGATGAGGAACACGACCCCTCTTATAAACAGCAAGATAGCTTTCGTTATCACGCCCGCGATCTGGCCGTCATGCGGGGTTATGAAGAAAACGTACCGGTGATCTTGGGCTCAGCCACGCCGTCTCTAGAGAGCTTGCATAACGCAAAAACCGGTAAATACCAGTACCTCAAACTGACTCAACGTCCTGGTAATGCGGTCACCGCCCGGCAAGGGATACTCGATATCAAAGGCCATCATCTGGAAGCCGGCTTATCCGCACCACTGATTGCCGAAATGCGCCAGCACCTGCAACAAGGCAATCAGGTGATGTTGTTTTTAAATCGCCGTGGTTATGCGCCGGCGATGATGTGCCATGAGTGTGGCTGGCTGGCGAACTGCCAACGCTGTGATGCCTACTACACCCTTCATCAGCGACACCAAGAGTTACGCTGCCATCACTGCGGCCACCAAAAACGAGTGCCCCCGCAATGTGGCGACTGTGGTTCTACCCAGTTGATTAGTGTTGGCGTAGGCACCGAGCAACTCGAATCCCAGCTTGGCGAGTTATTTCCCGAATACAATACCGTTCGCATTGATCGCGATAATACCCGGCGAAAAGGGAGCCTTGAAGGTTACTTGGCCGATATTGAAAAAGGTGAGTATCAAATTCTACTGGGCACGCAAATGCTCGCCAAAGGCCATCACTTTCCTAACGTCACCCTGGTCGCCTTAGTCGATGTGGACGGGGCGCTGTTCAGCAATGATTTTCGCGCGCCTGAGCGTTTAGCCCAATTGATGGTTCAGGTGGCCGGGCGCGCCGGCCGCGCCAGCAAACCAGGTACTGTGTTATTACAAACCCACCATCCAGATCACGCCCTGATCCAATCTTTGGTGCACCAAGGCTATCAAGCCTTTGCCGAATCGGCGTTAAATGAACGGCGTCAGGCATGGCTGCCGCCTTACACGTTTCTTAGCCTCTTTCGCGCCGATGGGCATGAAGAAAACAGTGTCCAGCAGTTTTTACAACAAGTCCGTCAAACACTGGCTGCCTCACCGGTTCAACAGGATGAATGTCATATTATGGGGCCGATGCCCGCCGCGATGGCGAAACGCGCGGGTCGCTATCGGTGGCAACTCCTCATTCAAGCGCCCAGCCGAAAAGTGATGCAGCAATGGCTCCAGGTGGCACTTCCGGCCATCCAACAGCTCCCCCTGTCACGTAAAGTCAGATGGTCATTAGACGTCGAGCCGCAAGACCTTTCTTAATATTCCCTTGCAGTAAAGCGACAGCAATCACACTTTCATTGCAATAAGTGTTAGCTTGTCCGTGTTTAAATCGGACAAGGCTAGGTAGAATAAGGCCGCAATTGGCTAAGAGAACAGGTCAGATGAGCTAATAACTGTCTGATCTCACAATACAGATAACAAGAGGACTGTCATTATGGCGACAATGAAGGACGTTGCCCACATTGCCGGTGTATCTACAGCAACCGTATCACGCGCGCTGATGAACCCTGAAAAGGTCTCGGCCACAACCCGTAAAAAGGTTGAGCAAGCGGTCGTAGAAGCTGGCTATTCCCCTAACTCACTTGCGCGTAATCTACGCCGCAACGAGTCCAAAACCATCGTCGCTATCGTCCCGGATATCTGCGATCCTTACTTTAGTGAGATCATCCGCGGGATCGAAGAAGCGGCGATGGAGCACGGTTACCTGGTTTTGCTCGGTGATAGTGCCCAACAACACCACCGCGAAAACTCATTCGTCAACTTGGTGTTCACCAAGCAGGCAGACGGCATGCTACTGCTGGGCGCCGATGTGCCCTTTGATGTGAGTAAGCCCGAGCAGAAAAACCTGCCCCCGCTGGTGATGGCCTGTGAGTATGCCCCGGATCTTGAACTGCCGACGGTGCATATCGACAACCTAACTGCCGCGTTTGAGGCGGTCAATTACCTCACCCAAGTCGGCCACACCCGTATCGCCAATATTACTGGGGTACCAGAAACCGCACTGACACAATTCCGCTCGCAAGGCTATCAGCAAGCGCTACAGCGCGCGGGGATTACCGTCAACCCAGCCTACAGCGTGGTGGGGGATTTCAGCTTTGCCTCGGGGGCACGGGCGATGACCAACCTACTCTCCCTGCCCGAGCCACCCACCGCCGTCTTCTGTCATTGCGACGTGATGGCCGTGGGCGCGATGCAACAAGCCAAACGCTTAGGCATGCGCGTACCGCAAGATATTTCGATTGTCGGATTTGATGACATCCAGTTTGCGGAATATTGCGATCCTCCCCTGACCACCGTCTCCCAACCTCGCTATGACATTGGTCGTCAGGCCATGTTAATGCTGCTCAACACCTTACAAGGGCGTGAAGTGAACGCAGGATCACGGCTTTTAGATGCCAAGTTAGTGATCCGTGAGAGCGTTGCCCCACCGTCTCGGTAGTAAGACTGGTCAGCACGGGTCGAAGCCAGTAACATGAACGCTTTACTGGCTTTTTGAATTTGAATATTTGCTGTGGCAACTCGTGATTACGTAAAACGTGGTAAAGCACCGCGTAAAAAAAATACCCGTCGGCAACCACCCAAAGCGCGTGCTCGTTTCCCATTAAAGTGGGCGTTACTGGCTGTCTGCTTGGTTGGCGCGTTTGGCTATGGCCTGTACCTATTGAGCAACACTGACGCGCCCGCGCCTAAACCGGCAACAAACGCACAGCCTCAGCCTTCCGCGCAGAGCGATAAGGCACATCTGCCTAAAAAGCCTGAAGAAAAATGGAGTTACATCGAGGAGCTGGAGAGTAAAGAAGTGGAAGTGAAGGCCAAAGCACTGCCACAATCCACGCGTCCTTATCTGATGCAATGCGGCGCGTACCGCAGTCAAGATCAGGCGAATGAGCGTAAAGCGATCATTGCCTTTCAAGGGCTAGAAAGCCAAATCAAGATAAGCCAAGGGGAAAAAGGCACCTGGTACCGCGTAGTATTGGGTCCTTACCCGCGTAAGCGTCAAGCAGAGCGTGACCGTAATATGCTCCGACGCGCCGGAGTTGAACCTTGTGCCATTTGGTACTGGGAATAACACTGCTGCATTGTATCGGCTGGGCCAAGTCTATTCCTTGCCCAGCCTTGATTGAAATCCTCTCCTCACCCCTTGAAAAGTGATCGGTAAAGCCCAACCTCATACAGTAATCACCCATCTGGTGTACCAGACACAAAGAAAGAGGTTCCCGTGACTACAATCGTCTCCGTTCGTCGCGAAGGTAAAGTGGTTATTGCTGGCGATGGCCAAGTGTCACTCGGCAATACTGTCATGAAAGGCAATGCCCGAAAAGTTCGCCGTTTGTATAACGGCCAAGTACTCGCCGGATTTGCTGGTGGCACTGCTGACGCCTTCACCTTATTTGAGCGCTTCGAGCGCAAGCTTGAACTGCACCAAGGTCACCTAACCAAAGCGGCGGTTGAACTTGCTAAAGAATGGCGCACTGATCGCGCACTGCGTCGATTAGAGGCCCTACTGGCCGTCGCCGATGAAACCGCCTCATTAATCATTACGGGTAACGGCGATGTGGTTGAACCCGAACGCGATTTGATCGCTATTGGCTCTGGCGGCAACTATGCCCAAGCCGCCGCGGTTGCTATGCTTGAAAACACGGCGTTAGATGCCCGCGAGATCGCAGAGAAAGCGCTAACCATCGCCGGTGATATATGTGTGTTTACTAACCAGCAACACACGGTTGAAGAACTCGAGAGTAAGAAACAGGATTAGTGATGTCTGAAATGACTCCACGCGAAATCGTGCATGAGCTTGACCGTCACATTATCGGTCAAGACAATGCCAAACGTGCGGTGGCGATCGCACTGCGAAACCGCTGGCGCCGAATGCAGCTTGCCGAAGAGCTGCGTGCGGAAGTCACCCCAAAAAACATCTTGATGATAGGTCCAACTGGTGTGGGCAAAACAGAGATCGCTCGCCGGTTGGCACGACTCGCGAACGCGCCTTTTATCAAGGTGGAAGCCACCAAATTCACCGAAGTGGGTTATGTAGGGAAAGAAGTAGAAACCATTATTCGCGATCTCGCGGATGTGGCGATGAACATGACCCAGCAGCAAGCGATGGAAAAGGTCAAATTCCGCGCAGAAGAACAAGCAGAAGATCGTATCCTCGATATCTTGCTGCCACCAGCACGCGACGCATGGGGCCAAAACGAGGACAGCCAAGAGGACTCTTCAACGCGGCAGAGCTTTCGTAAAAAGTTACGCGAAGGCCAGCTTGATGATAAAGAAGTGGAAGTCGATGTCGCCGCCCCACAAATGGGCGTAGAAATCATGTCGCCACCAGGCATGGAAGAGATGACCAACCAGCTGCAAAGCATGTTCCAAAACCTCGGTGGCAACAGCACCAAAAAGCGTAAGATGAAGATCAAAGACGCCATGAAAGCGCTGACCGAGGAAGAAGCCGCCAAGCTGGTTAACCAAGAAGAAATCAAAGAGCAAGCCATCCACATGGTGGAGAACAACGGTATCGTGTTCGTGGATGAAATCGATAAGATCTGTAAATCAGGCAACACCAGCGGTGGCGATGTGTCTCGCGAAGGGGTGCAACGCGATCTCTTGCCATTGGTCGAAGGCAGCACAGTGTCCACCAAGCACGGGATGATCAAAACCGACCATATCTTGTTTATCGCCTCGGGCGCTTTCCAAGTATCACGGCCGTCTGATCTGATCCCTGAATTGCAAGGCCGCTTGCCCATCCGTGTTGAGCTTGAAGCACTATCTACCGATGACTTCAAGCGGATCCTCACCGAGCCAAATGCCTCGCTCACCCAGCAATATACCGCACTGCTGAAAACCGAAGACATTGATCTGACGTTTGAGGAAAGTGGTATTGATGAGCTGGCCTCTGCCGCATGGCGTGTGAACGAGAAAACCGAAAACATCGGTGCCCGTCGTCTACATACCTTGATGGAGCGCTTGATGGAAGAGGTCTCATACGACGCCAGCGAGCGTGCCGGTCAAAGCGTCACCGTCGATGCCGATTATGTCCGCCGCCACCTCGAAGAGTTAGTTGACGACGAAGATTTGAGTCGTTTCATCCTCTAAGCGTGCGAGAGACCACAACACTAGGGCAGCAAACGCTGCCCTTTTTTGCATCAAAAGTTGAGCTAGCGCAATAGCAAGTCGGATTTCAGCCAACAATGGGTTACTCCTCTCCCCGCTTGCGCGATAATAGTGGCATCGTTTTTTCGTCTTGAGGATCGCTATGCGGCCTTCTACTCTTGCGATATGGCTGGATGCGGCGCGACCTAAAACCCTACCGCTGGCCGTTACCTCGATTTTGTCCGGCAGTGCTGTCGCCGCCTCACAAGGGAGCCTGTCATGGTCAATCAGCTTGATGGCGCTGGTGACTGCCTTATTGCTGCAGATCCTGTCTAACCTCGCGAACGACTATGGTGATGCACTAAAAGGCACGGATAACGCGACGCGTATCGGCCCCATGCGTGCCATCCAATCCGGCCATGTCAGCCTGACCACCATGCGCCGCGCGCTCATGCTCAATATTGGTTTGACCCTACTCAGTGGTGGCTCACTGATTGCGATAGCCTGCCAACAACCGACCGACATTATCAGTTTCTTGCTGCTTGGCGTGATGGCGATAGTGGCAGCCATTACCTACACCGTGGGCAACAAACCGTATGGCTATCGCGGGCTAGGGGATTTATCGGTACTGATGTTTTTTGGCTGGCTCGGGGTGGCCGGCACCTACTATTTGCAGGTCGGTCATATTGATTCTTTAATCATACTTCCTGCCACCGCTTGCGGCTTGCTGGCGGTGGGCGTATTAAACATCAACAATTTACGAGATATTGATAACGATCGCGCTTGTGGTAAGCATACCTTGGTGGTGCGTTTAGGGCCGGAGCGCGGGCGTCAGTATCACGTGATCTTGCTGGCCGGCGCGATCGTTTGTTATTCCTTGTTTGCTGCCCTTACCTTGCAAGCTTGGTTGGGTTGGTTGTTCCTCGCTGGTGTCCCATTTCTGGCGCGCCACGGGCGTGACGTCTATCAAGCCACTAATGCCAGCGCCCTGCGCCCCATGATGGGAACCATGGTGCGTTGTGCACTGATCACTAATGGCCTGTTTATGACGGGTATGCTGTTGGTCTAATTAGGCCACAGATTGGCCGCTTTAACATTGCAAACCCTTATGGGCTCGTTATACTTGGACTTGCCATGTTGGCAACGCTAGCTTGCCAGCCTTTTTCTGCCTCAACAAGAAGTTAGACTATGGAATATAATACCTCGGAACTATGCGACATGTACCCCGAACACGTGGATGTCGTGGAGCCAATGTTTAGCTCTTATGGGGGCCGCAGCTCGTTTGGTGGCCAAATTACCACAGTAAAATGCTTTGAGGACAATGGGTTAATTCGTGAAATGGCCGAGCAAGACGGCGAGCAGCGAATTATGCTGATTGATGGCGGCGGTTCGTTACGTCGCGCCCTTATTGACGGCGAGATTGCGCAGCTTGCCGCTGACAACGACTGGGCTGGCATGATTGTTTACGGTTGTGTTCGTGATGTCGATACCATCGATGAAATCGATATCGGCATTCAAGCACTGGCTTCGATTCCAGTGGGGACTGATGAGCAAGGTATCGGTGAAACGGATGTCCCCGTCAACTTTGGCGGCGTCACTTTCTTGCCCGATGATCATGTTTATGCCGACACCACTGGCGTGATCCTTTCACCGGATGCGCTGACCATGGCAGACGAAGACCTCGACGATGCGGAAGACGACGACTGACTCGTCGTCTGATACCGAATAGCAAAACAGAGCCAATTGGCTCTGTTTTTGTTTATTCAACGTTCTCAATTTTACCTAGCAAGGTCCGAATGCGATCTTGCCATGCTTGCTGCTCATCGCGCAGTTTAGCGTTCTCCTGCTCAAGCTGCTCACGGCGCTCTTTTTCCGCGACGGCATCTTGCTCTAGTGAGCCGTTCTTTTCTTTGAGTTCTTCGATTTCCATTTGTAGCAGCGAAATGGTATCCACCGCCATTTGTACTTTAGCTTCGAGTTGTTCTAATACTTCCAATGACATCAAGGCCACCTTATTTCTGACGATTGATCCCGTTACTGCCTCATGCGCAGCAACCCGTGCAACGGAACGTGCACCCCGGCTTTATTGTACTCAGGTGATACCAGACTGCCACTGTTCTCGCTACCTGCTCGCGTACAAGTGCGCAAAAAAGCAGCGCCTTTTGTCATCGCCCTTCCGGATGAGACAAAAACGCCCGCCCCGACTCCACGCAAACGTTTTCTCTTTCTGGTAGACTTGCGCGCAAATTGGGCTAAGGCCCGTCTTAGTGTGGCTGACATTTCCGGAGTACTGATGAAACGTGATCTCGCATTGGCATTCTCGCGCGTAACCGAAGGCGCAGCATTGGCTGGGTACAAATGGCTGGGGCGTGGAGACAAGAACGCGGCAGATGGTGCGGCGGTTGAAGTAATGCGCACCCTGCTTAACCTCACCGATATCGACGGTGAAATCGTGATAGGGGAAGGTGAAATTGATGATGCCCCCATGCTCTACATTGGCGAACAGGTCGGTTTAGGCGGCGATGCGGTCGATATCGCCGTTGACCCGATTGAGGGCACGCGAATGACAGCCATGGGGCAAGCCAACGCATTGGCAGTCCTCGCCGCTGGCGAGAAAGGCAGCTTTTTAAAAGCCCCTGATATGTACATGGAAAAACTGGTCGTCGGCCCCGGTGCCAAAGGGGCGATTGACCTCAATAAGCCTTTGCTCGACAACCTCGAAAACGTCGCGATAGCGTTGGGTAAACCACTCGACAGCTTGGTGGTCGCCACCTTGGCCAAACCGCGTCATGATGAAATCATTGCCAGCATGCAGGCGCAAGGGATCCGTGTCTTTGCCTTCCCCGATGGGGATGTGGCGGCCTCTATTCTCACCTGTATGCCAGAAAGTGAAGTCGATGTGATGGTTGGCATTGGCGGTGCACCAGAAGGTGTGGTATCCGCGGCCGTGATCCGGGCCCTGGGCGGCGATATGCAAGGACGATTGCTACCACGTCACGACGTGAAAGGGGATACCCCAGACAACCGCTTGCTCGGTGAACAAGAAATGACACGATGCGCGCAAATGGGGATTACCGCTCATCAGGTGTTGACGCTATCGGACATGGCCAGCAGTGATAATGTGGTATTTGCGGCGACTGGGATCACCAAAGGCGATCTGCTCGATGGCATTACCCGACACGGGGATTTAGCCACCACAGAAACCTTGGTGGTACGCGGGCAATGCCGCACCATTCGTCGGATCCGTTCGACCCATTATTTAAGTCGCAAAGATACGGCGATCAAACCGCACATCCTGTAACCCCAGTGGCCGTGAATACGGCCCTAGACTGGTCAAGCCCGTCGATTTCGATTATCCTTTTATAAAGAGTTTACTTTATTTATTTGCGACGACACGATTGGGGTAATCGAAATCGAATCATGAAGTCCACTGACCGCATTCTACACACCATCAAACGCGAAGGCAGCGTAAGTGCGAAAGTCTTGGCCGATCAGCTCGGCATGACCACCATGGGCGTACGTCAGCATTTGCAAAGCTTAGAGCGCGATGGCTTGGTCGACTTTGAGGATATCCGCGCTAAAGTGGGCAGACCTTCTCGTCATTGGTCCCTAACCGCCCAGGGTCATCGGCGGTTTGCCGACAGCCACCATGATTTATCGATTACCCTTATCGATTCCGTGCAAAACGTGTTTGGCGAGCAAGGTGTTGCCGATGTCATTGCCCAACGTGAAGCCGCCACCTTTGCCCAATATCAAGACGCACTCAAAGATTGCGATAATTTAGAGGCTAAATTGCGAACCTTGACGTATCTTAGAGAGAGCGAGGGATATATGGCCGAGCTTCATCAAGACGGCACCGACTATATACTGATTGAACATCACTGCCCTATCTGTCATGCAGCGAAGTCCTGTCCGGCGTTATGCCGCTCAGAAATCCAGTTATTCCGCCACCTGCTCGGTGAGGCCTATCGGGTCGAACGCGAAGAGCACATTGTCTCTGGACAGCGCCGCTGCACATATCGTATTGGAGAAAAGACGTGAGGAGGTAATATGGCCACTTGGATCAAGGCTGAGGTCGTGGAGAACCAACATTGGACAAAGGATCTCTTCAGCCTGGTGTTATCCGCCCCTGTCGAGCCGTTTAAGGCAGGCCAATTCACAAAACTCGGCATGGAGATCGATGGCAAGTTGATCCAGCGTGCCTACTCGTTCGTGAATCCTCCACAAAGTAAATATTTAGAAGTTTATGCCACCCGTGTCGCCGACGGGTTAATGTCACCCCGCCTCCACGCGCTTGAGCCGGGTGACAACGTGATGATTACGCAAGATCCGGCTGGCTACTTTACCCTCGATGAAGTGCCGCAAGGCCAACACCTTTGGATGTTTGCCACTGGCACGGCAATCGGCCCGTACATTTCACTCATGGAACAAGGCGAGCTGTGGTCACGTTTTCGTAAAGTGATATTGGTGCATGCCGTACGCTTCGCCGCCGATTTAACCTATCAAGCACGCATTAACGCGCTGCAAGAAAAGTATCCCGATCAGTTGGTGGTTCAACCTTTCGTCAGCCGCGAGCCAACCGCGGGCGCGCTCTCTGGACGCGTGACCCACGCACTGGAAGATGGGCTACTCGAGCGGGTAGTGGGTCTGCCCCTCACGCCTGAACACAGCCAAGTGATGCTGTGTGGCAACCCGGCCATGGTCAAAGAAGTGAAAACACTCTTAGAAGGTAAAGGACTGAGCAAAAACCTGCGCCGTAAACCAGGCAACGTGACCACCGAGCACTACTGGTAAGCCGATCCCCTGCTTTGCTGACACGCATACGGTAAAGCAGGGCATTTTTATCGACGAGAATTAATCACAAAAACCCATTCGGATTCAGTCGATTGCCCCCGCCTCCGTCTGCATCCTCATTCAGGCCGCCAATATAGCCAGACATCGCTTATTTGATCCCCTCCAGCCTCCGGCTCATAGTTAAATTAACGCTTTGGTAACACGATCAGATGATCGGCGGCGTGTAAGGAGTAAGCGATGAAGACCCTACCCTCTTTCGATGAGTTGGCGGCACTGGCTGAGTCAGACCCACACGCATTAGAAGCATTGAGGCTTAGTATGAGTGAAGATGTCATCGCCAATGCATCTTACGCCACCCAACCTCAGCTACATGCGATGTTAAGCCATATCAATCGAATGATAGATCATGGTAAGAACCCATTACACGTCAATATGATGTTGTTCCAAGCACTGACGCGCCAGTATTCGCGCTTTGCCACCGCGTTTACCGCCCCCGATGAACTATGCCGTCATCAGGCGGACATTATGGACTTTCGCGTTGGGCAGGCCGCGAAAAAAGGCGTGACAAAAGGATCGGACCGTCCCACTTAGCCACCCTTGTGTGAGTGTCCTACACCCGCATAAATGCGCTACATCGCGCGCGTGGTACCCACCCACTTACGGTAGCTACTGGTATCCATATCACGGACGTCTACCGTAAGACTACTGACGTGCCCGGCATGCTCACGCAGCGGCACGGTCAACGCATCACTGATCGCTTCTTTTTGCTGGGTACTGCGCCCCGCGAGTAACCGAAATTCAACATGAACAAACTCACTGCGATCTGCCTGTGCCCCCACACGCCACACACCGCACGGTACCGCGCGTGATTTTAAGGCCTCGGGGTCGAAGCTGCCGGTAGCAATCGCAGCACGGTGTAAGTCATCCACCAGTTGATCAATATTGACGCGCTCGGCCAGTGCGTCTGTGTATTCCATTACCAGATGGGGCATAAAACCTCCCTCCATTAAACACGCCCACGCGTATAGTGCCGAAAGTCTTGCCTTACCACGAGCGCGACTGTCACACTTTTGTCGATACCCGCCTGCCCTTATGATGAAAATTTACTACCTAAGGTTCCCTTTTTGGCCTAAAACGGGTAAAAACGAAAGCATTCTCGCCATTCTATGATTTTAAACAGAGAAGGCCGCGCTACAATAGACTACCTTCTTTACATCTTTTGACTTCAAATCAACTAAACCGCGGAGGAATTCCTATGCGCCGTCCATTGGTAATGGGTAACTGGAAACTCAATGGCAGCAAAGCCATGGTCACTGAACTGCTTAACGGCCTTAACGCTGAACTGAAAGGCGTTGAAGGCGTCGATGTGGCCGTTGCGCCACCAGTGATGTATTTGGCACAAGCTGAGCAACTGCTGGCTGATAGCGCGATTAAACTCGGTACGCAAAACGTCGATACACACAACAGCGGCGCATTCACCGGTGATATCTCTGCAGAGATGCTGAAAGACTTTGGTGCGACCCATATCATTATCGGCCACTCAGAGCGTCGCGAGTATCATCAAGAGTCTGACGAATTTGTCGCGCAGAAATTTGCTTTCTTGAAAGAAAACGGCCTCACGCCTGTGTTGTGTATCGGTGAGTCTGACGCGCAGAACGAAGCGGGTGAAACTCTCGCGGTATGCGCACGTCAGCTTGACGCTGTAATCCAATCACAAGGGGTTGAAGCCTTGAACGATGCCGTGATCGCCTATGAGCCAATCTGGGCAATTGGCACCGGTAAAGCGGCGACCGCGCAGCAAGCACAAGATATCCATGCAGCGATCCGCAAGCATATTGCGTCTTATAGTGAAGACGTGGCAAGCAAAGTCGTGATTCAATATGGTGGTTCTGTGAAAGCCGGCAACGCCGCTGAGCTGTTTGCAATGCCAGACATCGACGGCGCGCTCGTTGGCGGTGCCGCGCTTGACGCTGCTGGCTTTGCGGCGATTGCTAAAGCCGCGGCAGAAGCGAAAAAAGCGTAAATTACGCGCCGAAGACATGAAAGATCCACGCCCTCAGCCATCGCTGGGGGCGTTTTTTATTGCGCGCCATTAAAACCAAACTGCCGCCACGCTTCATACCCAATAATCGCCACGGCATTAGACAGGTTAAGGCTACGTGCCTCTGGCTGCATTGGAATCCGTAACCGCTGCGCGTCTGGTAATGCTTGGATCAACGTATCGGGTAAGCCGCGCGTTTCTGGCCCAAACAACAACACATCACCGTCCGCAAACGTCGCCTCAGTGTGAAACTGGGTGGCTTTGGTGGTACACGCAAAGATCCGCCGGCTGGCCATCGCTTTTGCAAACGCCGTGTAGTCCTGATGACGTGTCACACGCGCCAAATCATGATAATCCAATCCCGCGCGACGGACTTTCTTCTCGTCAAGATCAAAACCCAACGGCTCAATCAGATGTAAGTGCGCGCCGCAATTGGCACACAGGCGAATAATATTGCCCGTATTCGGTGCAATTTCAGGCTCATAGAGCGCAATATCAAACATGGCAGTAACCTGCAAAATCCAGCAAAGGCGGTATTGTCGCAACCGCTTGTGGATTGCGCAATATTAACCACATGGCCAGTATAAACACACCGCTAGCCCACCTTGTGGGCGGTTGGATGCGTTAACCTGCCCACCGTGCTGTTGAATCGCTTGTGCGGTAATCGCCAGTCCCAATCCTGAGCCGCCACTGTGGCGATCGCGCGCGGCCGATACCCGGTAAAACGGGCGGAAAATGTCTTTTAACATGCTCTCTGGCACCCCAGGCCCATCATCAACAACCGAGAGGCAGAGCTGTCCCGCGTCTCGTTCCACCTTGATGTGAACGTGTTGGCCGGCATAGTGAATGGCATTGCGTAATACGTTATCTAAGGCACTACGCGCCAGGCGCACATTAACGGTCAGCATGGCATCTGGGATCCCATTGCTGGTGACCTGCTTACCCTGTTGACCGGCTTCAAACTGGGCATCCTCTATCACTGTTTGCCACAAGGCATCAGCACTGATTCTTTCTCGCGCCAGGTGGCCTTGGGATTGTAAGCGTGACAAAGTGAGTAACTCGCTGATCAACGCCTCAAGTTGGCTCGCTTCGCGTTCAATTCTCGCTAACGCCTCGCTATCGCCCAGCTCACGCGCAGCGAGGGCCCGCGCCATTTGCAAACGCGTGAGCGGTGAGCGTAATTCATGAGAAATATCTGAGACCAGCTGTTGTTGTCCGGTCACCATCTGATTAAGTGCGGTCACCATTTGGTTAAAGCCCTGCCCCGCGTCGCGAAACTCCCTCGGGCCTTGCTCAAGATCAGAGTCTGTCACTAACTCCCCGTGGGCCACCCGTTGACTGGCCGCCTGAAAGCGCCTGGCCGGGCGCGTTAAGGTATACGCTAACCACAATAATAAAGGTGTGCTCACCAACATGGTGACACCTAATAAGTGCTCCGGCTTTTCCAATATTTTGAGGACAAAGGGCAGTCTGGGCTGCCAACGCCTGGCGTGATAAAAACGCCCCGACGCATCGGAGGTCTGGACCGGAAACGGCCCCGCGAACATGTGGCGATGATAGAGGCGTTGCAAAGGCTCGGCAGTGTCTGACGTTCGTGACATAAAGTGGCGTAACTCGCGAGGAAGCGCGTCGAGTGGTGCGCTGTCAGGCACCCAGTAGAGCTTGTTCGGTGTTCGGCGGTGTCCGTGATATTGATTTTGCCGTGCCACCAGCACAGAGATCGGTACCTCTCGGCGCTGCGCGATGGCCATCAATTTCTCAATCTGAGCTTGTATGCGCGCTTTTTCGACGGATGGGATCGCATGTAAGCTACGCGGGTCACCACGTTGTGCCCACATCACTGCCGCGAGCACCACCAGCAAAGTGAGCCAAAAAATAATAAAAACCCGACCATAAAGGCTGCCAAGAAAGGGTAATCGCGCCCAACGTTCACCGAGACGATGCCGCAGCGCTATTAATCGACCCATAAGTAACCTTTCCCGCGCAATGTTTTGATCCTTGGCTTACCATCAAGGCGCTCGGGCAGCTTCTTGCGTAAGTTGGAGATATGCACATCGACCGCCCGATCAAACGGCATTAAGCGCTTGCCCAGTACTTGTTCGCTAAGCAGGGCTTTACTTACCACTTCGCCAGGGTGATGAAGTAAACAGGCGAGCATTTCGGTTTCCATCCCCGTTAGCTCCACGGCCCTGTCTTGACATAGGGTTTCCAACCGGCGTGGGTAGACCCGCACGTCATGGTGGGCGAGGACAGGTTCCTCGTCCGATTGCGCCGGTTCAACGCCATCTCCCTGCGTCCGGCGTAAAATGGCACGCATTCGGGCAAGCAGTTCACGATCACTAAAGGGTTTAGCCAAATAGTCGTCCGCGCCTAATTCTAGTCCCATCACACGATCCACTTCCTCACCTCGCGCAGTGAGCATCAAAATCGCCACGTTGGAGGTCGCGCGTAGCTGGCGCAAGGTTTCCATCCCGTTGAGCACTGGCATCATCACATCTAGCAAAATGATATCGGGCGGTGACGCATTTGCCATCTCCAACCCCACTTGGCCGTTATCCGCGCAGCGCACCGCAAATCCCTCCAAAGACAGTAGTTCGCTCAGAAGGTCCGTTAACGCTGTGTCATCATCGATGATTAAAACCTGATACATGCTTTTACACTCACTCCCAAGGTGGCGTGTTTGTGACACCCAACAGGGTGTATTTCTATCATAGCGGCTCACACACATGCGTGACTTTACCCATCTTTACACCCAATAACGTCACTTTACATCCCAGTCCGTAGGCTACTAGGGTAAACATTCCAATTAGGAGAGAGATGATGAAACGCTTTACGATTGGCTTAGCACTTGCGGCAGTGACCCTTCCCACCTTGGCTGCCCCGCACTTTAGTGGTGGCATGGACCGCAGTCTGTGGCGTGATCTGGATTTGACCGCTGAGCAAAAGACGCAGCTTGAAGCATTGCGA
Source organism: Salinivibrio sp. SS3 (assembly GCF_001722105.1). Taxonomy (NCBI): domain Bacteria; kingdom Pseudomonadati; phylum Pseudomonadota; class Gammaproteobacteria; order Vibrionales; family Vibrionaceae; genus Salinivibrio; species Salinivibrio sp. SS3. The sequence continues at coordinate 79,332 of NZ_MEBQ01000012.1, forward strand.
GATGACTATCGCGCCCAGCGCCAACAAGCACGAAGCGACTTCCATACCAATATGCATACACTGCTTACCCAAGAGACGTTCGATGAAGCAGCGGTGCGCGACCTATTGTCGTCTCAGTCACAACCTAATATTGAGCGTCGCGTTAGCCATGCCCGCCATCAGCATGCGATGTTACACGTGCTGACCGCTGAGCAACAGAGCGCCTTTTTCGATGCGATGACGGAAAAGCGGGCGCAACGCGGCCACGGTCACCGTGGTAAAGGGGAGCATCGTCAACCGGGTCAAAAAGGTGACTGTTGGCGCTAAACCTGCGCCGTGTCATACGTTTGCCGTCAATGGCATATATACTGAGGGCAGTGTTAATTAACCGACTGCCCTCTGTATGACAAAAAAGTATGCGTTTTGGGTTGAAGCCGCGGCGTGGGCAGCCACCTGTGTGGCGACCCTTCTCCTGTTAGCCAAACTCATCGCGTGGTGGCTCACCGGCTCGGTCAGTGTGCTGGCCTCGTTTGTTGACTCATTGCTCGATTTGCTCGCCTCGCTCACCAACTTACTCGTGGTGCGCTATGCAGTACAACCGGCAGATAGCGAACACAGTTTTGGCCACGGTAAAGCCGAATCACTGGCCGCCTTGGCGCAATCCACCTTCATTATTGGCTCCGCCTCCTTCTTGCTGCTCAGTGGACTCGAACGTTTGTTCAAGCCTGTACCGATTGCCGCCCCTGAACTGGGGATTATGGTCAGTGTCGGTGCCACCGTGATCACCCTCGGCTTGGTGCTGTTTCAAAAGTGGGTGATCCGCAAAACCGCCAGCCCCGCCATCGCCGCCGATGCCCTTCATTATCAATCTGATTTATTAATGAATGTCGCGATTATTATTGCCCTTGGACTGAGTTGGTACGGCTGGACACACGCCGATGCCTGGTTTGCGATTGCCATCAGCCTGTTTATCTTATCGCAAGCGCTTAAAATGGCTTATGAGGCCATCCAATCACTACTCGATAGGCAATTACCGCTTGAAGAGCAAGAAAAAATTGCCGTGCTCTCCAGCTCAGTGGTTGGGGTGCACGGCATTCATCAATTGCGCACACGTCAGGCGGGGATGACAAAGTTTATCCAGTTACACATAGAGCTGGATGACGAGCTACCCTTAGTGGATGCACATACAATTGCCGATGAAGTGGAAGATAGGTTGCTCGTCGCCTTTCCCGGGGCAGATGTGATCATCCATCAAGATCCCAAATCGGTGGTGCCAAAAGAGGCAAAGGCGTGAGAGGTAACGTGAACAAAAGCTCATCGGGCTGACATGTATCAACTTTTTTTCTATAGCAATTGTAATACTATTACAGAAGTAGGAAAATTACAGTTTAAGCGATCGTCATTGCGGGTTCACTGGGGCAAGCAGGTTGCCATTACCGCAATCGGCACGAATTAAGTGACGAACAGTTAGAGGGTAACCATGGTTAGAAAAATTGGTGTTTTGACCAGTGGCGGTGATGCGCCAGGTATGAACGCAGCGATTCGCGGTGTGGTTCGCAGCGCGCTCAGCGAAGGCTTAGAAGTATGTGGTATTTATGATGGCTTTCTCGGCCTGCATCAAAACCGTATTGAACGCCTCAACCGCACCAGTGTTTCCGACGTGATTAACCGCGGCGGGACATTTTTAGGTTCGGCACGTTTTCCTGAGTTTGCCGACGAAAAAGTCCGTGAGCAAGCGATTCAGAACCTGAAGATGCACGGTATCGACGCCTTGGTCGTCATTGGTGGTGATGGCTCATTCATGGGGGCAAAGAAACTGACCGAAATGGGTTACCCCTGTATTGGCCTGCCGGGCACCATTGATAATGATGTTGCGGGGACGGACTACACCATCGGCTATATGACGGCGATGAACACGGTGATTGACGCCATTGACCGCCTTCGCGACACCTCATCTTCTCACCAGCGTATCTCTATTGTTGAGGTGATGGGACGCCATTGTGGTGACTTAACCTTGATGGCTTCGATTGCCGGTGGCTGTGAATACATCATCACCCCAGAGATCGGCTTGGATAAAGACAAGCTTCTCGCCAAAGTGAAAGAAGGCATCTACAAAGGTAAGAAACACGCGATTATCGCGATCACTGAGCTGATGACCGACGCTAATGAACTCGCGAAGTTCATCGAGACAGAAACTGGCCGCGAAACACGCGCGACCATTCTTGGTCATATTCAGCGTGGCGGCCAACCGGGTGCCTTTGACCGCATTCTTGCCTCGCGCATGGGCGCTTACGCCGTTGACCTTCTGCAACAAGGTGAAGGTGGCCGTTGTGTCGGTATTCAGAATGACAAAATGGTGCATCATGACATCGTTGACGCGATTGAAAACATGAAGCGCCCATTCCGCGACGACTTGTACGAAGTTGCCGAAAAGCTGTTCTAACTCGCGGCGAAGCTTTCATCTATTGCCAAAACGGAGCCCTCGGCTCCGTTTTTCGTTCTGACCCCACACTTGAGTCGGCGCATTATCCCGTCACTCTAGAAAACAATACTCACGCTTGTGCAAGCCGCGATTATGCAATCCGCGCTTGTGCAAGCCGCATCATATCCCGTCTCCCGAGATAAATGTCTTGTGCGAGCCATTAAATTCTTGATCCATATCCAGCGATGGCATGTGCGAGCTGGGCCGACCCACGATCTTCGCCGGTACGCCAGCCACCGTGGTATGAGGCGGTACGGGGTTAAGCACCACAGAGCAGGAGCCAATTTTCGCGCCTTCACCGATATCAATATTACCCAGTATTTTCGCCCCGGCACCAATCATCACGCCCGTACGGATCTTCGGATGGCGGTCGCCGCCCTCTTTACCGGTGCCGCCCAAGGTGACATCTTGGAGAATAGACACATTGTCTTCAATGACCGCGGTTTCACCAATAACAATCCCCGTGGCGTGGTCAAACATAATGCCACGACCAATACAGGCCGCTGGATGAACGTCCACTTGGCTGGTCACCGAAATTTGGTTTTGTAAGTAAGTGGCTAGCTCTTTACGTCCTTGACGCCATAGCCAGTTAGCGACCCGAAAGCCTTGCAACGCATGAAAACCTTTCAAGTATAAAAGTGGCGTTGAATACAATTCGACAGCCGGATCGCGTTCAACGGTGGCACAAATATCACACGCCGCGGATTCCGCGACACAAGCATCGTTGGCATAGACTTCTTCTATCACCTCTCGCACCGCCATTGAAGGCATCGAGGGCGTGGAAAGCTTGTTGGCGAGAATATAGCTCAGTGCGCTGGCTAAATTGTCGTGCTTAATAATGGTGGCGTGGTAAAAACTCGCCAACATCGGCTCACGCTCTGAATGCTCACGCGCTTCTTTTTTCACTGCTTGCCAGACACGATCTTGTTGGCATTGTTTTTTGGCCTGATTCACTGCCTTCATCCTTATCCCAAATGATCTACCACTCAGGCGACAACACCGCCCCACGCCAGTGTATAAAAAAAACGCGCGGTTCTCACCCCGCGCGTTATTCTCTTTGTCTTTGCTGTTATTCGGACTTCTTGTCTCGTGCCAGCAAATCGCGCGCAGCATGGTGGGCCAGTTTGCCTTGATACAGCACTTGATAAATCTGCTCAACAATCGGCATCTCAACCCCCGCACGCTGGGCCAGTGCCCATACTTCTTTGGTGTTGCGATACCCTTCGACCACTTGGCCAATGTTGTCTTGGGCACCTTGCACATCTTCACCTTGCCCCAGGGCCAAGCCAAAGCGTCGGTTACGTGATTGGTTATCGGTGCAGGTCAGCACCAAATCCCCTAATCCCGCCATACCCATAAAGGTATCTCGAGAGGCGCCCAGTGCTTCACCCAGCCGGGTCATTTCGGCAAGCCCGCGGGTAATCAATGCCGTCCGTGCGTTGGCGCCAAAGCCAATGCCATCGGAAATCCCTGCGCCAATGGCAATCACATTTTTCACCGCGCCGCCAAGCTGCATGCCGATAAAATCATGATTGCCATACACACGGAAGCTGTGTTGGCAATGAATGGTTTCTTGTAAATCACTCACGAACTCTGCGTCAGGCGAGGCTACCGAAATCGCGGTCGGCATGCCCGCGGCAAGTTCTTTGGCAAACGTAGGGCCCGATAACACCGCGAGCGGAATATCGTCACCCAATTGTTCCCGCGCCACCTCTTGCAATAAGCGCCCGGTTTCCGGCTCTAAGCCTTTGGTCGCCCAACATATGCGAGAGTCGGCCCGTAAGTGAGGGCGCACCTGGCTCAGTACATCAGCAAACACATGGCTGGGGACGACCACAAGCAAATCGCGACTGGCATTGACCGCAACAGAAAGATCCGCACAGAGCACTAATGAGTCTGGAAACGCCACATCGGGAAGAAACGCTTGGTTGGCGCGATCAATTTCTAGCTGCGCGACATGACTCGGATCGTGCCCCCATAACACCACGTTAGCGCCGTTTCTGGCCAACGAGATCGCCAGCGCTGTCCCGTAAGAGCCAGCGCCCAGAACCGTAATCGCTGCGTCTTGAGTGGGAGCAAGATCTGTCATCATCACACCTTATGCTTGTGCATCTTCTTCGCTAGATGCTTCGCCTGCCTGCTGCTGCAGGTAGTTCATGAACAAGGCATCAAAGTTAACCGGTGCCAGGTTTAGCTGCGGGAAGGTCCCTTTCACAACGAGGCTAGAAATGGTTTCACGCGCATAAGGGAAAAGAATGTTAGGACAGAAAGCGCCCAGGCAATGTGCCAATTGAGGCGATTCCATGCCTGACACAGAGAAAATACCACCCTGCTGCACTTCACAAAGGAAGGCATTACTCTCTTGGTTTTTCACCGTCACGGTCAAACGCAAGATCACTTCATAGATGCCTTCACCCAACTCGCGGCTTTGCGTGTCCAAATCAAGGTTAACGTCTGGCGCCCAATCTTGCTGGAACACTTCTGGAGAGTTTGGCGCTTCAAAAGACACGTCCTTGAGAAAAACGCGTTGAATGGCAAAATTTTGCTCGGCTTGTTGGTTGTTTTCGGCTTCAGCCATGATGGTTCGTCCTTATTTAAAAAATTGCAAATGCGACTGGCACATTAAAAAATGCGAGCCACCGCGTCATGCGGTCGCTCGAGAATTGAGTGAAGGATCACTTTTTCTTTTTGCTTTTGCCCTTGCCGCTTTTGGCGCGAACAAGTGGCATTTTGGCATCGTTCCAAGAGGTCAAACCGTCTTTGAGAATATACACGGATTCGAAGCCCGCTTTCGCCAGTTGATTGGCACTGTCAGTCGCCGTTTGACCGGTTTTACATACCACAATGATGGGGTCATTTTTGTGTTTTTCAAGTTCACCAAACGACTGTGATTTGATTTCGCTCGGTAACACATTAAGCGCACCCGTGATGTGACCAGCGCGAAATTCATCGTGGCTACGAATGTCGACAAACACCCCATTCTCTCGGTTGTTAAGGATCGCCGCGTCATTAGGACCGACCACTTTGTAGGCAGCCGTTTTTTGTTTAATCAGCGACATCAGTAAAGCGGCCGCCAAACCCACCCAGACAAGGGTGAGAATCATGTTGTTGGAGACAAAATCAATATATTCCTGCATAACCTTTGCTCTATACTGCTTGCTTGTCTCGCCAAAGGCGAGAGTCCATCAAGGGTGAAAATGGTGTCGAGTATAACCTGCTCGCCATGGTTTTACAGCCTGCCGAGACGAAATCGCGCGTTTGCTCACTCATACGCACGTCCACGCGTTTTCACCTTCCGCTCAATAACTTGAAAAGAAAGAAGGTTTCATCAATCGCAGAAATTGAGCCAAGCCATTCGCGCACAGCGGCGATCTTCGCCATAATGAGGGGAGTCAAGGGTCGAAGGCAAGTGAACCAAGGCTTGCTGGTTAACTTGTCAGCTGGGATAATTGATCTTAGCCTACATATCAGCCCGTAAAATGTTGTAAAATTACGCACACACTGAGTCCTGAAGCTAGCCATGAATCTGGCTCCATGCCTCAGTGGTTGCTCCATGACATCCAATGTCATTGGCATCCAATGTCAGTCTTTTGCTTGAATTAAGAGGACGTAACATGTCTGCGAAAAAACCACTTGCACTGGTGATTCTCGATGGCTGGGGCTATCGCGACCCTCAAAGTGATAACGCGATTACCAACGCCAACACGCCTGTGATCGATAGCCTTATGGCCGATAACAGCACACTGATTTCAGCCTCCGGTTTCGATGTGGGTCTGCCTGATGGACAAATGGGTAACTCAGAAGTTGGCCATGTCAACATCGGCGCTGGCCGCGTGGTTTACCAAGATTTGACCCGTATTGGCAAATCCATTGCGGACGGTGAGTTTAATCAAACGCCAGCGCTGACGGCCGCCGTTGATAAAGCCGTCGATAAGGGCAAAGCCGTACACATCATGGGCCTGATGTCGCCAGGCGGTGTGCACAGCCATGAAGATCATATTGCCGCCATGGTTGAACTGGCCGCAGAGCGTGGCGCCGATCAGATTTATCTACACTGCTTCTTGGATGGCCGTGATACGCCGCCACGCAGTGCAAAAGCATCGCTAGAACGCTTCGATGCCCTGTTTGAAAAGCTGGGTAAAGGCCGTACCGCATCACTGGTTGGTCGCTACTACGCCATGGACCGTGACAACAACTGGGACCGTGTCGAGCGCGCCTATGACTTGCTCACCCAAGCACAAGGTGAATTCACTGCGACCAGCGCCGTAGAAGGCTTGGAAGCGGCTTACGCACGTGAAGAAAATGATGAGTTCGTCGCCCCAACGGAAATTTACCGTGACGGTGACAACAAAGCGACCATCAACGATGGCGATGCGGTCGTTTTCATGAATTTCCGTGCCGACCGAGCTCGTCAAATGACGCGCGCCTTTATGCCGGATTTCGATGGCTTTACGCGTAAAAAATACGCCGAGCTGTCTGATTTTGTGATGCTGACAGAATATGCAGCCGACATCGATACCACGGTGGCCTTCCCACCTGAAAGCCTCTCCAACACGCTTGGCGAGTGGCTATCAAAAAATGGTAAAACTCAGCTGCGTATCTCTGAAACCGAGAAGTACGCACACGTGACTTTCTTCTTCAACGGCGGTATCGAGACCGTGTTTGAAGGCGAAGAGCGTGCCTTGGTCGCCTCACCGAAAGTAGCTACCTATGATCTGCAACCAGAAATGAGTTCAGAAGAGCTGACCGACAAGCTCGTTGATGCGATTAAGTCTGGTAAGTTCGATATGATCATCTGTAACTATCCAAACGGCGACATGGTTGGCCACACTGGGGTGTATGACGCGGCAGTTCAAGCTTGTGAAGCTGTCGATCACTGCATCGGCCGTGTCTTGGAAGCCATCAAAGAAGTCGATGGTCAGATGCTAATCACCGCCGACCATGGTAACGCTGAGATGATGGTCAACGAAGAGACCGGTGGTGCGTATACCGCACACACCAACCTGCCTGTCCCACTGATGTATGTGGGGAGTCAGCCGGTAAGCTTGAAAGAGGGCGGTAAGCTGTCTGATCTGGCACCGACCATGCTGGCATTGACCGGTATGGAGATTCCTGAAGAGATGACTGGCAAGCCACTGTTCGATCTGAAATAATCCCCCTATGCGGGAAAAACGAACACGCTTACGCCAAACCCTCCGCGCCAGTGCATTATGCACTGGCGTTTTTCTCTGCCTGTTGATTGGCTCAGCCAATGCCAACTCTGAGCTAGAGGGAGTGAGCGATGAAATTGCCCGCCAGCAATCGCAATTGGCGGCGCACAATAAAAAACTCAATGCATTACAAAGCGATCTAAAAGCACAGTCGAAACGCATTGATACCCTGTCTAAAAAAACACGCCAAGCCCAGCAAACCCTGCAGCAGACCGATGTCCAAATCACGCGCCTCAGCAAAAAACAAGCGCGACTCAAACAAGAGATGATTGCCCAGCAGGCACAGTTGGCCGAATTGATCGATGCTCAATATCGCCAAGGCGAGCATGATCAGCTTAAACGTCTGCTTAGCCAAGAGTCACCCGCGAAACTTGACCGCCTCACCAAGTACGCTGAGGTGCTTGCAAGTACCATGCGGGAGGCGATCGAATTATTAGCTGCGACTCGCACCGATTACCAACTCACGGCCCATCAGCTCAAACAGCAACGTGATAAGCAGGCAAGCTTGGTCGCAGAGTTAACCGAGAAAAAACAAGCGTTGGAACGAGAGCAAGCCTCGCAAAGCCAGACCGCGAAAAAAATCCGGGCCAAAATTGCCAGCGACAATGCTTATTTAGCTGAACTCAAGGCTAATAAGCAACGGTTGCAAGAGCAGATCGCCGCGGCCGCGCGGCGTGCGCAAGTAAAAATGGCGGGCATTGGCAAGGCCAAAGGCAAACTTCACTGGCCTACCCAAGGGAAGCTGCTCCACCGCTTTGGCGAGCGCCAATCCGGTGAGGTGTCATGGAATGGTATCGTGATTGGTGCCAAGCGCGGTACCGAGGTCAAAGCCGCCCATGCCGGTAAAGTGGTGCTGTCGAGTTGGTTGCGTGGCTATGGCCTGTTGATTGCCGTCGATCACGGTAAAGGGGACATGACCTTGTATGGCTACAACCAAGCCTTGCTCAAAGATGTGGGCGATACGGTGACCGCCGGTGAGTCTATCGCCTTGGTGGGCGACAGCGGTGGCCAATCCACCCCTTCTCTGTATTTCGAAATTCGCCGCAAAGGCAACACCACCAATCCCATCCCTTGGCTGGATTAAAAACGCCCACCGGGTAGGCGGGCGTGTTTGTCATCTAGCAGAGCCCATCGCCACGGTTCAACATGGACACGGCAATCATGGCATTTAGTTCTGCCAATCGAGGATCACCTTGCCAGATTGGCCTGAGCACATCACATCAAAGCCTTGTTGAAAGTCATCCACGCTGTAGTGATGGGTGATGATCGGGGTTAAATCCAAGCCAGATTGGATTAACGACGCCATCTTGTACCAAGTTTCGAACATCTCACGGCCATAGATGCCTTTGATCACCAAGCCTTTAAAAATCACCTGGTTCCAATCAATCCCCATATCACTGGGTGGGATCCCAAGAAGCGCAATATTGCCGCCGTGATTCATGGCCGTCAGCATGCTATTAAACGCTGCGGGCACGCCGGACATTTCGAGGCCAACATCAAAGCCTTCACTCATCCCCAGCTCTTCCATCACCGATTCCAGCGAGGTATTGGCGACGTTGACCGCGCGGGTCACGCCCATTTTGCGGGCAAGCTCAAGGCGATACTCGTTCACATCGGTGATCACCACATGACGCGCCCCAACATGGCGCGCCACCGCAGCGGCCATAATGCCAATCGGGCCTGCGCCAGTGATTAATACGTCTTCACCGACCAAATCAAACGAGAGCGCGGTATGGACGGCGTTGCCAAATGGGTCAAAAATCGAGGCTAAGTCATCCGAAATCTCATCGGGGATTTTGAACGCATTATACGCAGGGATCACCAAGTACTCGGCAAACGCACCTTCACGGTTGACGCCCACACCAACCGTGTTGCGGCACAGGTGAGTACGACCGCCACGACAGTTACGGCAATGCCCACAGGTGATATGGCCCTCACCCGATACGCGATCCCCCAATGAGAAACCGCGTACCTCCTGGCCAATGCCGACCACTTCACCGACATATTCATGGCCGACCACCATAGGAACAGGGATGGTGTTTTGTGACCACTCGTCCCACTTATAAATATGCACATCGGTGCCACAGATGGCCGTTTTACGAATTTTGATCAGCAGATCGTTATGCCCCAGCTCAGGAAGCTCAGCCTCCGTCATCCAAATGCCGGGCTCCGCCTTGAGTTTGGCCAAGGCTTTCATGGTTGTTTGTGTCATGACATTACCCAATCAATTTCATCTCTTTGCCCACTTTGATGAAGGCATCAATGGCACGGTCCAGTTGCTCACGCGTATGCGCGGCTGACATCTGGGTGCGAATACGTGCTTGCCCTTTGGGCACCACTGGGTAGGAGAAGCCCACCACATAGACGCCCTCTTCCATCATCCGCTCGGCAAACTCACTGGCCACTTTGGCATCACCGAGCATCACAGGAATAATGGCATGATCAGCGCCCGCCAAGGTAAAGCCAGCTTCCGTCATGCGTGCACGGAAGTGTTGGCTGTTATCCCAAAGCTGCTCACGCAAGTGATCACTTTCGGCCAGCATATCCAGTACGCGAATAGAGGCAGATACAATCGCGGGGGCCAGCGAGTTGGAGAAAAGGTAAGGGCGCGAACGTTGACGCAACCAATCAATCACCTCTTTTTTGCCTGAGGTGTAGCCTCCTGAAGCACCGCCCATGGCTTTGCCCAAGGTGCCAGTGATGATGTCAACGCGGTTCATCACTTGATGGTATTCGTGGGTGCCTCGACCGTTCTGGCCCATAAAGCCGACCGCATGGGAGTCATCCACCATCACCAACGCGCCATATTGCTCCGCCAGATCGCACACAGCCGGCAAGTTCGCCACTACGCCGTCCATCGAGAAGACACCATCCGTGACAATCAAGATATTGGCCACACCCGCCGCTTTCGCCGCTTTTAACTGGGCTTCCAACTCATCCATATCATTATTGGCATAACGGAAACGCTTGGCTTTACACAAGCGCACGCCATCAATAATTGACGCATGGTTAAGCGCATCAGAAATAATGGCATCGTCTGGGCCGAGAATGGTCTCGAACAATCCCGCATTGGCATCAAAGCATGAGGAATACAGGATGGTATCTTCCATCCCGAGAAAGTCAGATAACTTGGCTTCCAGAGTTTTGTGAGCATCTTGCGTGCCACAAATAAACCGCACCGACGCCATACCAAAGCCGTGCTCATCCATCCCTGCTTTGGCAGCGTCCACTAACTCAGGATGATTGGCGAGCCCCAAATAGTTATTGGCGCAAAAGTTCAGTACCTGCTGTTCATGATTGACGGCGACACTGGCCGCTTGTGGTGAGGTAATAAGGCGTTCACTTTTGTACAAGCCATCAGCTTTAACTTGCTCAAGCTGATGACGGATTTGCTGGTAGAAGGCAGCCGTCATCGCAATCTCCGTGCTGTGATGATTACTTTGGGAAGGCCGCCGCACACATTGTGTACGACGAATGAATGCTTGCTATCATGGCACGTTCGCGCGTTTTGTGCCAATAAGGGGCGCGAGACAGTGATTCATATCGTGTAATCACTGACAAGCTGGGCGAATATCGCGCAATGCGATCACCGCCTAGAGAGATAGCTCAGTTCAATGTGTCCAGTGAGCGTGAGTCTTGGCGAACTAACTGCTGCTCGTAGTGGTCTATTAACGCAGTAATGGCCATTTGTCCCTGTGCCGATGTCAGCGGATGTAACAATGCCAGCATCTGCAAAATACCTTTGTAGATCACCCCTGCATGAATTTGCGTTTGGGGAGCTTGTGCACTTTGATAAAAAATCCAGCTCGACGCCACTTGCTTAAGCGTTTCTCCCACCGCAGACAAGGCGCTGTCATTGAGGCTCAGCCAACCGGCTTGCCGATAGTGGTGCAAGATGGTCATCAAGTTGGTTTGCAGCTGTTGCTGCGCCCCCAGGTATTTTTGCTGCAGTGCATCGTCTCGGCGCAAAATATCCGGCAAATTGGCGTAAAAAAATCGATAGCGCCACATCAAGCTAAAGGTCGCGTCGAGATAGTGCTGCAATAAAGCTTGGGTATCGTCACGAGGCTGACTAGGATCAAAGGCAAGGGCAAGATCTTGCGCGTATTGGTCGAATATACTGTGTATAATCGCTTCTTTATTACGGAAGTGATAGTAAAGGTTGCCCGGGCTTATCCCGAGATCTGCCGCGATATGGTTGGTGGTGATATTCGGCTCACCATGTTGATTGAATAAAGCCAGTGCAGCATGGATAATTCGGTCTCGGGTTTTCATGTATGGTTCAGTCCTCTGCCCGGTTGATGCTCAACCATACTATCACAGTCAACAGTAATGGCGACGGGGTCTGTCGTCAGATAAAGATGAATTAGGTAACGATATGATTTTTGTGACTGGTGGTGCTGGCATGATTGGCAGCAACTTAGTAAAAGCACTGAACGAGCAAGGCTACCGTGACATCGTGGTCGTCGATAACCTCAAAGACGGCACCAAATTCGTTAACCTGGTTGACCTCGACATTGCAGATTATATGGATAAGGAAGACTTCCTTACCCAAATCATGGCCGGTGAGAACTTCGGCCCGATCGAAGCCATTTTCCACCAAGGTGCCTGCTCGGCCACCACAGAGTGGGATGGCAAATACATGATGCTCAACAACTACGAGTACTCCAAAGAGCTGTTGCATTATTGTATTGATCGCGATATCCCCTTTCTTTATGCCTCGTCAGCAGCCACCTATGGTGGCCGCGACAGTGACTTTATTGAAGCGCCAGAGTATGAAGGCGCGCTGAATGTGTACGGGTATTCCAAACAGCAATTCGACAACTATGTCCGTCGCGTGCAAGAAGATGCTAAGGCCCATGGCGAGACACTGCCACCGATTACTGGCTTCCGCTACTTCAATGTATATGGTCCGCGAGAACAGCACAAAGGCAGCATGGCGTCAGTGGCTTATCACCTCAATCAACAAATTCTAAAAGGCGAAAACCCTAAACTTTTTGAGGGCAGTGATACGTTCAAGCGTGACTTTGTCTATGTCGGTGATGTCTGCGCAATGAACATTTGGTTCTGGCAACAACAGATCAGCGGTATTTACAACTGCGGTACCGGTCGTGCAGAGCCCTTTAGCGCCGTTGCCAACGCGGTGATTGACTTCCACGGTCAAGGAGAGATCGAGGAAATCCCCTTTCCCGACCACCTAAAAGGTCGCTACCAAGCCTACACACAAGCCGATCTGACCAAGGTACGTGAAGCGGGATACACGGCATCCTTTAAGACAGTGGCAGAAGGTGTCGCCGCTTACCTAGCCGAAATCAATCGCTAATCACAGCAGTTCGCCTCAGACGTTCTGGGGTGCGAGTAAAGAGCAATGACAAAACAGCGACACGATTACGACGCGCACGCGTATAACCCCGAGTTCTCGCGTGCTTACTTAGCGCCCAAATACTGGGGCACATGGCTGATGCTACTCATCGCTATGCCATTCAGCCTCCTGGTGCCGGCGCGCGCTAAGCATCGCTTCGCGCACTGGGTAGCACGCAAGCTGGTTAAAAAGAAAAAAGGCACGATCCTTAACGCCTGGCTTAATCTGGAAGCCTGCTTTCCCGAGAAATCCGCGCAAGCGCGTGAGGCCGTATTAATCGACACCTTGACCACCGCCGGGGCTTTTTTGCTGAGCTTTCCGCTGATCACCTTGCGCAGTCGCCAGTGGTTTCAGGACCACTGTGATGTGATTGGCATGGAACATATTACTCGGCACACTGATAACGACGAAGCGGTGATCCTCTTTGTGCCCCATACTTGGGCCATTGATGCCGCCGCGATTTTATTTGCCTCGCAAGGGCTCCCCGTGGCGGCATTCTCAAAACGGCAAAAAAATCAGCTGCTGGACTGGCTCATGCACCGTCAACGCGTGCAATATGGCGGCAATTGTTATGAGCGCGAAGCAGGGATTAAACCCTTTATCCGCGCAGTTAAACGCGGCTTTTTGGGCTACTACTTGCCCGACGAAGATATGCGCGATGAGAGCAGCGAGTTTGTGCCGTTTTTTGCTACCACCAAAGCGACCTTGCCGAGTCTAGGCAAGTTAAGCAAAGTCACCCGCTCGCATATTATCCCTGTGCTTTCCGGCTTTGATGCGAAAAGCGGTCGGTTCATGATCGAGGTGCACCCTGCGTTTAATGACTTCCCAACAGGAAACAGTAGCACCGACGCACGCATGATGAACCAACAAATAGAAACCATGCTCGACGAGCAGTTAGATCAATATATGTGGATCTTACAGCTGCTTCGCACCCGCGAGGATGGTCGTAATATCTACCAAGAGGCAAAGAGGAAACGGGCATCATGACACGCATTTTAGTCATTGGTCCATCATGGGTCGGCGACATGGTGATGTCGCAGTCTTTGTACAAAGCCCTCAAGCAACAGCACCCGGATGCCAAGATTGATGTGATGGCGCCCGCTTGGTGCGCCCCGATTCTCGCGCGTATGCCCGAGGTTAATCGCAGCATTGAAATGCCACTCGGCCATGGAGAGTTTGCACTGGGTAAGCGCTATCAACTGGGCAAGCGCTTGGCAAAGCGTGGCTATGACCGTGCCTACGTATTGCCTAATTCGGCCAAATCGGCACTGACCCCTTGGTTTGCAGGGATCCCGACCCGCACTGGTTGGAAAGGTGAAATGCGTTATGGCTTGCTCAACGACCTGCGCCCCAACAAGAAAGCATTTCAATACATGGTTGAGCGTTATGTTGCCCTCGCTCACCCGCGCGCCGAGATGCAAAACTCTGCCTCGCTGGGCGGTCTTGAAGGCCTGCCAAAACCTGAGTTAACCATTGACCCTGACGCACAAGCGGCCGTTATCACCAAGCTGGGACTAAACCAAGATAAACCTGTGATTGGCTTATGCCCGGGTGCCGAATTCGGGCCCGCCAAAAAATGGCCTGAGCAGCACTATGCTGAAGTGGCACGCCAAGCACATCAACAAGGCTACCAAATCTGGCTATTTGGCTCGGCAAAAGATGTTGAAACCTGTGAAAACATTGCCACTCTCGCAGAAAACGCGCCTAACATTCATGTATTGGCAGGCAAAACTAACTTAATCGAAGCCGTCGACCTCTTGGGCGCGTGTCAAACTGTGGTCAGCAATGACTCGGGGTTGATGCATATCGCCGCAGCGGTCAACTGCCAAGTGATCGCCATCTACGGCTCAACATCACCCGATTACACCCCGCCGCTGACCAGTAAGGTCGATATTGTGCACACGGATATCGAGTGCCGCCCTTGCTTCCAGCGCGAATGTCCCTTAGGGCACTTAAAATGTTTAAACGACCTCGCCCCGAGCCAAGTTGTAAAAAGGATTCTACCGTGAGCACCAATAACACGACACCATCCGTATCTCGATACTTTAGTCATCAGCTGTATTACCAAATCACCCGTTTTTTCCTATTCGGTTATGCCTTGTGTGCCATCGCATTTCCTGACGTGGGTGAAGTCTTCCGCGCAGGCTTTTTGTTATTAAGCCTACCCTTGCTTTATACCCATTGGCCACAGCTTAAAAAAGACCCCATAATGTGGGCTTTTTTTGGTGTCATTATTGTCCAGTGTCTAAGTTGGGCAAATAGCTTGACGCATATTCCTGATGTTGCCAATGCCTACCCACATGTCGATCGATTGGCAAAACTGTTTTTGCTCGTCCCCATCGGCCTCGCCTTACAAGGGCGCAAGGATGCTGTTATCACGCTCGCTGCTTGCTTTGTTTTGGGCGTGTTTATCGCCTGTTACACACAAAGCGACTTTTCAAGCCAGATTCAGCGACTGCTCCACACACACCGCGTCGACTTTGGCTTAAAGAATGCGCAGTACACCTCGATGCTGGGCGGTGTGATCGCGATTATTTCGGCGTTTAGCTTTTATCTCGCCGACAAAAGTCGCTGGACGATTCGTGCGTTTTTTGCACTTTCAGCCGTCCTGGGTCTCGCATTAACACTGGTCAGCCAGTCGCGACAAGTGTGGCTTGCTCTGGCGATCGTCATCGCATTAACGCCAGCGCTGATGTTTATTGTTGGGCTCATTAAAGGGAAGAAAAAGCTACTTCTTGGCTACGCATTTGTCGTCGTCACCCTGTTTGCAGTCAGTCAATCTGACTATATTCAAAGCCGCGCGTTAAAGGAGAGCTCGGTTATTTCGAGCGTGGTCCAAGGCAACCTAGATAACATCCCGATGACCAGTGTCGGTGTCAGGCTGAACTCTTGGTTAGCGGCTTGGGATGTATTTCAAAAGAGTCCCTTGGTAGGTCTGGGTGAAAACGGTATTGGGTATGTTATCTCTTCTTCTGAGAAACTTTCAGAGCTGAAAAAAACGGTGCCTAAGTATAGCAACCTATCGCATTTACATAGTAACCACATAGAAACACTGGTCGCCTATGGCTTGGCAGGCTTTGCACTGATTTTATTTACCTACTTCCAGCTCGCTAAGCGTTGCTTTGTCGCTCGCGATACGTCGGAAAACGGTAAGATAGTCGCATTCTTCTCTATCGCCTTTTTTATCTACTGGCTAACCATTAATGCCTTCGAAACCTTTAACAGCCGAAGCCTTGGTGTGTTTGCCTTTGTCATAATATCGGGCTGCTTTTACTCACTAACTAGCGCCAAAAACAACACACAGGGTGAAGACTGATATGCGTGTCGCAATTGTCGTCAATTGTCTCAAACTCGGTGGGATGGAGAGAGTTGCGGTAAATTTATCCGATGCATTCACCGCCCATGGTGACGATGCCACGCTAATCTACCTCAAAAATCGACCACAAGATATAAAGCCGACGTCGGATGTGGACGTCCGCCTGTTTGATCTTAAAAAGTCAGTATTAAAAACCGGCATAGGTGCGCTTTATTACTTTATTTGTAAGCTGGTTAATGCGCTGGTCAGCAAAACCTTCCCGCTACTCTTTGCCTATCCAAATTCTTTTTTCTTCAAGCGAAAACTTAGACAGCTTGAGGCGGAAAAAGGAAAATTTGATCTGGTCATTTTTCGTGGCCAAGGCACCTTTGAACAACTTTGGCCGCTACATGATGACCGCTTTGTTTATGTCTGTGAAAACATTATCAAGCCTCACCATTACGGCGCTTTTTCCAGTATCGTTTACCGTGCGATTTTTGATTATAAAAATATTGTCTGCGTTTCCGAGGGAGCCCATAAGAGCTTTCAATCTCTCGCCAACATTCACAATATATCACCCTTGATCTCGAAAGTTATAAGCAATCCTAACAATACACCCTATATTCGTGAACAAGCAGATAGAACGGAGCCAGATATGCATCCTCGACCTTTTATCCTTGGCTTGGGACGATTGACACAGGTAAAAAATTTTACGTTACTGGTTAAGGCTTACGCGCACCTCGTTGATAGGTGCGGTATCCATCAAGATCTGGTTATTGTTGGCGAAGGAAAAGATAGAGAAAATATCGAAAATACTGTAAAAGAGCACAATTTAGAGCATCGGGTATTTTTTAAAGGCGCGCGCAAAAATCCGTTCCCATGGTTTAAGCATGCCGACCTGTTTGTGCTGAGTTCACGATTTGAAGGGCTCGGTATGGTATTGCTCGAGGCGCTTGCCTGTGATAGTCGTATAGTATGCACTGACTCAGACGGTGGTGTTCGTCAAATCATGGATGGAGAATTGGAAAAATACCTCAGCGCACAAGAGCCTGAACCACTCGCTGATAAAATGTATAAATCACTCAGTTCGTCATGGTCCGATAAAGAAAAATCCTACATTGAGGAAAAATTGACTGAGTTTAGTGGTGAGAAAATCGTATCTGAGTATAAAAAGGTTTCTTATGTATAACCCTAAAGTAAGTGTTGTTATTCCTGTTTATAATGTTGAAGATTTTATTGCTCAGTGTTTAGAGTCAGTGATTAATCAGACATATGAAAACCTTGAGATTATTTGCATCAATGATGGTTCTACTGATAGCAGTAAAGGTATATGTGACAGCTTTGCTCAAAGAGATAACAGAGTTAGGGTCATTGATCAAAAGAATAAAGGCCTTTCTGGTGCACGAAACTCGGGAATAAAAGATGCGAAAGGTGAGTTCCTATTTTTTCTTGATTCCGATGATTGGCTATCTTTAAGTGCTATTAGTTCTTTGGTCAACGCATCTAAAGGTTATGATGTCATTTCGGGTGGGGTTTTAGCCTATAATGAATCCAACGGGGACTTTCGTCGTTACAAAAAACGAAGAAGCTCAAAAATAAATTTTAATAAAGACTTTTTTCAGCTTGAAATTGTAGTTTGGAATAAACTATATAGAAAAGAAATTTTCAATGGGATTCGTTTTAAAGAAGGCCTAATACATGAAGACGAAGAGTTTTATTGGCAAGTTTTCTCCAGATCACCTAAAGTAAAAACTATTGATGAAGACGTGATTTTTTATAGGGAAAGAGTCGGATCCATTACTAAAAAGTCGTCTTACAGTGATAGATACCAATACAATTATATTAGTATTATCGACTATATCTATCCATTATCCCAAAAAAAGCCTGATCTTGCTTACCCTTTTTATAAAACTTGTTTAAAGTTTCTTAAGCAACTCAAAAGAAAAAATGCACCATTTGAAGCTTATGAGCAGTATATAAAAAGAAAATATGGCGTAGAAGACTCTCACACGTTCAAGCTCAAACTGAAAGCTCTAAAACTGTCACATTGGTGCGCGTCACGCGTAGCTCGTTCCCGGTATTAATTATTAGAGGTCATCATGATCACAGGCGTCGTCATTACGCTCAACGAAGAAAAAAACATCAAAGCGTGTATCGAGTCACTTCAGCAGGTGTGCTCTAACATTGTGGTGGTTGACTCGCAAAGCACAGATCGCACGCTTGCCATTGCAGAGCAACTCGGTGCCACCGTAGTCACTCAAGCTTACCTCGGTGATGGTCTGCAAAAAAACGTTGGCTTGGCGCACACTGACAATCAATGGATCCTCAGTATTGATGCTGACGAACGTCTTACCGAAGAAGCAGTGCAGCAAATCCAAGCGCTAGATTTGGCCAATACAGCGCATGATGCCTTTGCCTTTCGTCGCCGTAACCACATCGGTAGCCGCTGGATCAAACAGTGCGGCTGGTATCCAGACTACTGCATTCGCTTGTATAACAAGTCAAAAACGCGGTTTGCCGAAGTTAAGCAACACGCGGCAGTTGAGGCCAAAAACCCGAAACAGCTTGACTGTGATCTTATCCACTATTCGTTTGAGAACCTCGGACAGCTTTTCGCCAAGCCGGGACGCAACTTTAGCGGGAGAGCAGCTAAAATTATGTACCAAAAAGGAAAACGTGCCAACGCGTTTTCTCCTTTTGTGCATGGCCTCAACGCCTTTATTCGTAAGTATATTTTTCAGCGCGGCTTTTTGGGTGGAGTCGATGGTATGACAGTCGCACTCAGCTCTGCGGTAAATAGTTATCTGAAATATGCCAAATTACTCGAGTTCCAACGCGATCCAAAAGTGTTAGAAAACGAAGACTTCAATAAGGTGTGGTGACAATATGCACATTTGTCACGTCAATCTCGCGTCAGGCTTTAGTGGTGGGGAACGCCAAACCCTCACCTTAATCCAGCAACAAGCCAGAATAGGCTACCAGCTCACGGCGGTGGTGAACCCTAAAAGCCCGCTGGTCGACGAGCTTCGCGCGATACCTCAATGCCAAATCGTGCTTTGTCCGCACTATACTCGGCAACATGGGCGCTCAATCACTGCAACATGCGATCTGATCCATGTTCACGAAGGCCGCGCCATTTATTGGGCACTGTTTCAACACCTATTGCACCGCGTACCCTACATAGTGACACGCCGCATTGATAACCCTTTAAAGAAAAAGTGGTTATCTCAACTGGCGTACCGCAAAGCCAGCGCGCTGGTCGGTTTGAGTTCGGAGATTATCCATCAACTAGAAAAACGCCACCCTGATGCCAAGTTAGTCAAAATCCCTAGCTCTCCTGTCACCTACCCTGTCTCACAAGATAAGGTTGAGCAAATCAGAGCGCACTTTCGTGGGAAGTTCTTGGTGATTCATGCCGCCAATATGTATGCGCATAAAGGCTTTGATGTCACGATTGAAGCTGCACGGTTACTGGCTGACACATCACCTGACATTCAGTTTTGCTTACTCGGTGACGGCAAAGAGCGAGCGTCACTCGAGGCGCAAGCTCAGGGGCTCACGAATGTGCAGTTTATGGGTAAACAAACCAATATGGGAGATTGGTTCGCGGCGGCCGATTTGCTTATCCACCCTTCTTATACAGAGGGATTGGGCTCAGTCATTTTAGAAGCGATGGCGGCAGGGCTGCCCGTGATAGGCGCTCGCGCGGGTGGGATCCCTGATATCATTGAAGACAGCATTAGTGGCTATTTAATGACACCAGGGGATAGTGCATCCCTCGCCGCGAGGATTCACAATATCAGCGAAGATGATGTCACACTTTCCTTCATAAAGGAAAACTCCGAAGCGAGGATAAATCAATTTGACATATCTGAGTGCGCTAAAAAATATGAAGTCCTATATAAAGAAATAAAGGGTTAACTTTTCAGCTTGTTGAGGCCATTAGAAGCCCAAAACGCTTTTTCTTGAACGGTTCTATGAAAGATATCTTTGTTAGTTGAGGGCCTAGGTAATTCGTGATGGTACATGTGTAACAACGCCGCACCAAACTTGATAGCCTTGGTTCGTACACCCACGCCTTTCAGTCTGAACTCTATGTCTGTATCTTCACCCACTGCTGGCGCCTCATAGTTCATATCAAAACCGTTTATTCTTTCTAAATCTTTCTTATATATAGAAAAATTGCATCCTATAATCGATCTTGGCTTCGAGGAAAGGCTCGTTAAACGTTGTAACCAAGGCAGACACAGACCATTTTTGAGGTGTTTGCCCGTGTACTCTGTCGTATTTTTCTCCCTTCGATTAACTAGATAGTCAACTAGCATGGATAGCATATACTTATGACTAAATGTCGACTTTTTATTAGTTTTCACCAGTAAACCCGTGTACTTCTTAGACAGCTCTACTCTACGTCCACACACCACGGTCCCCCGTTCAGCTGCTTGCAGATGATCTCTGACAAACCCATGCTGAGGAACACAATCACCATCAATAAAAATCAAATAGTCACTTTTTGAGGCGAGTATCGCCTTATTAAGAATTCTGTTTTTCCTAAACCCCTTATCCTCATGCCAAACATGTGTAACAGAAAATGGGAGTTGTTCTACTCTTACAGATAACCAATTTTTTACCTCCTCTTTCGACCCATCATCAGCGATCACAACATTAAAGTCATGATTCCACTGTTCAGCCAGTGATTGAAAAATCAACTCTAAAGCGTTTCTGTTATTGTAAAAGGAAACAATCAAGGTGGCGGATTTACTTTTCATAAAGAGCGCTGTTCAATAAATGCTGTGACAACTGTATCATAACATTCTTATTTGTGGTCAGTTCGAGAGCCAACTTGTGCGCTGGATATATACATTGTTACTCACGCTTGCCGCCCCTTTTTTGCTTGTTGGGCTGTACCGTAAACGGCCTGGCAAGCCTGCTGTTGGCGAGCGGTGGCGAGAACACTTTGGTGGGACGCCCAACATAGACGGTCAGCCTATTTGGCTCCATGCGGTGTCGGTGGGGGAAGTTCTAGCGGCAAAGCCGGTGATCAGCGCGCTGCAACAAGCCTATCCAGATGTTCCGATCCTGGTCACCACTACCACCGCCACCGGCGCAGAGCAGGCCAAGCGTCTTGATGGGATCATACACCGCTATATGCCGGTTGATTTTCCATTTGCGGTAAAAGGTTTTCTCCGCGCAGTGTCACCACGGGTGTGCGTGATCATGGAAACCGAGCTTTGGCCAAATACCTTGCATCATGTGGGTCGAGCGGGCATCCCCATTACGGTTATCAACGCCCGGCTTTCTCAAAAAGCTTGCCAGCGCTACCAAAAAATTGCACCGCTCTTTCAAGCCATGAGTAAACATATCGACTTGATCGTTTGTCAGCATCAGAACGACCAAGCGCGCTTTGCCAGTCTCGGTATTGCTGACAACAAGCTTGCGGTAGCTGGCTCGGTGAAATTTGATATTAAAGCCGTGGATCCGGCGTTGGGTGCCACACTTCGCCAAGCACGCGGTGATCGCCCTTGCTGGATAGGTGCCAGTACTCACGCGGGAGAAGACGCCACCTTGCTCGCCGCTCACAGTATTTTACTGCGCGACTACCCTGACGCCTTGCTGATACTGGTCCCTCGCCATCCTGAACGTTTTGATGATGTTGCCCAGCAAGTGGCTAGCCAAGGCCTCAGCGTACAACGACGCACCGAGGGTGAGCCGCTAGCGATCAGCACCCAAGTTTACCTTGGGGACACCATGGGAGAGATGATGACCTACCTTGCTGGCGCAGATGTGGTAGTGATGGCGGGCAGTTTTCTGGGTAGCAAAGTGGGTGGGCATAACCTGCTTGAACCCGCGGCGTTAGGCAAGCCGCTTTTAACCGGCCCAAGCTATTATAATTTCCAAGTGATTGGCGACGCGCTGATTGACGCTGGCGCCCTACAGGTATGTAACGATAGCCAAGACCTCGCCGCCAAAATCGGTGCCTTTTTTAATGCCCCCGCTCTTGCCGCGCAAGCGGGTAACGCTGGCCTCTCTGTGGTAGAGCAAAATCGTGGCGCGGTCGAACGCACCTTGCAGGCACTCGCGCCCTGGCTTAATCGCCCGCGCTAGCGCCCGCACTCGTGTCTTACTTGCGGATATGATTGTAGCCTTTTAATACGGCAGCCCAGTCTTCGGGTTGCCAACGGATCTGACGCTTCTCTTTTTCTTTTTTAAACGAGCGATGAAGGCGGGCAAGGTTATCCTCTTTCCACTGTTCGCCATCGCGCTGTTGGCACTTATCGAAGTCAATCAGCCACAGCTTTCCTTTTCTATCACGGAGGATATTGTGGATATTCAGATCAGTATGACACACGCCAGCGTCGTGTAGGCGGCGAACCAAACGACCAATGGCACGATAATCATGGGCAAGTAAGCTATTTTCACTCAAGATAGCAACCAGATCGCGCGCGCCTGGAATTTTCTCCACCAAGATATCAGCACGATAAGTACGGCCGTTTTTTACCGCGCGTGCAGCGACAGGACGAGGCACAGGCATTTTTTTCTCGCGAAGATAGGCCAGTAAGTTGATCTCAGCGCCACAACGGGTCGCCTCCCATCCTTGAAACCAATACTGATCCTTCACGAATTTACCAAACAAACCACCGCGATAGTAATGACGCAACGCCATCTCCATTTTCGGCCCTCGGATAAAGAACGTGGTACCGCGCCCTTTCGCTGAACCGGTGACGGCGGCTTGCTGGTGCCAGAAATGAATATCAAAATACTGGCGAGGGTCGGCCTCCACTAAAGCCGGATCGTACCAAATACACTCGTTGTCGCGTTGCTCTACTTCTATACTCACGGTTTTTCCTGTTTGCGCACTCACGCTAGCGCGTATTAGTGTACCTTGCTCGTCAATGGATTCACAGGCGAGAGGTCACGGCGCTGCAAGAACAATGCGTGATGGACAAGGATTTGATAACCTCTTTCCAGATCAACGTTTTTAAGGATAAGCCAGTGACACACAAACAACATACACGCGTGATTTACCCAGGCACATTTGACCCCATCACCAACGGTCACTTGGATCTGATTGAGCGGGCGGCGAGAATGTTTGATGATGTGATTGTGGGGATTGCGGCTAGCCCGAGCAAAAAGCCATTGTTCGATCTGGATGAGCGCGTGGCGCTCACGCAAGCAGTCACCGCACACCTTCCCAATGTCTCTGTGGTTGGCTTTTCAGGGTTGTTGGTCAATTTTGCCAAGCAGTACCAAGCCAACATTCTAGTGCGCGGTTTGCGGGCGGTCTCCGACTTTGAGTATGAATTTCAACTCGCCAATATGAACCGCCGATTGATGCCGGCACTGGAAAGCGTCTTTCTGACTCCATCAGAGGAGCATTCGTTTATTTCCTCGACGTTGGTCAAAGAAGTGGCGTTACACGACGGTGATACCAGTGAGTTTGTCGCGCCTAGCGTACTGACCGCCTTGCAAGAAAAGCTGCAAGACAAGCGTTCATAAAGGCTGGCATTGCGGGCAAAACACGGTTGCTCGCTGGCCGATGACTATGCGCTCAAGGGTCGTGTCACAGGTTGGGCACGGCTCACCCGACTTACCGTAAACACGTAGCGCTTGAGCGAAATAACCGGCCTTCCCGTCTACCTGAGTAAAGTCTTTCAGCGTGGTACCGCCTTGTGTGATTGCCGCGGCCAACACGGTTTTTATCTCATCCACCAGCGCCGTCGCTTCTGTTTGCGTCAGGCTACCGGCAGGGCGTTTAGGATGGATACCAGCACAAAACAGCGATTCGTTGGCGTAAATATTCCCCACACCTACCACAACGGCGTTGTCCATAATAAAGCTTTTCATCGCCATTTTTTTGCCTGCCGCCTTGGCCAGCAAATAATCTGAATTGAACGCATCGGTGAGTGGTTCAGGGCCGAGTTTTCCCAACACGGGATGCGGCAAATCTCCCTCCTGCCACAACCAAGCGCCAAAGCGGCGCGGATCGTGGTAACGAATTAAGCGACCATTGCTGAGTGTCACATCAACATGATCATGCTTTTCCGGTGCCAGTGACGTGGGAAGTACCCGCAAACTGCCTGACATCCCCAAATGCACAATCGCCGTACCGACATCCGTCTCCAATAAAAGATACTTGGCGCGACGCGTGACGCGACGTATCACCTGGCCTTTTAACTGTTGTAACGTTTCGGGAATGGGCCAACGTAGCTTGGGCTGACGAATGGTAATCTCGGTAACCGTTTGCCCTTCGACATACGGCATGATACCTAAACGGCTTACTTCTACTTCAGGTAACTCGGGCATAACACAGCTCTTAATATTTACGACTTTGATAGCGGGAAAAGATACCGACTATCCACTGACACGGCTAACCATTGGCCGTGTTCGTTTTGCATCAACCAAAACTGGGGTTGTTGATAATAGGTAATGCGAATGGGCTCTTGGTCGGGGCTGCGGGTAAGCTCCAACGTACGGGGAGAGGTTAATTGGGGTCGCAACGACTGCAAGGTGGTGTCATCAATTTGTGTCCCAGTCAGTCCCAGCCAGCGCTGCGCAAGCTCTGTCGGGCTAATCACTAAGGGTTTATCCGATTGCCAACCCTCTAACGTACGTGTCAGGGTCAAATGGGAAAACCGCAACGACAGCACATCACTGCGCGACTCAACCAGCGCTATCACTCCCTCAGGCGTCGCCCGTGCTTGGCGTTGATGGCGCAAATAATCTGGCAGCAACATTAAGCCAAAAAAAACCACCACTGAGAGAATCAGGATGTTATTCCATGTCTGCCGCTTTAGCTTCATGTCGGTTCACCTGAGGACGTTACGCGTGTCTTTCGCAGTATAACCGTAAATGTGACCAGATTTTAGTTATAAAAAAACCCAGCCGAAGCTGGGTCTTTCTCAAAGCGTCAATCAAATTACTTGATTTTGGCTTCTTTATACATAACGTGCTTGCGAACTACAGGATCAAATTTTTTGATCTCGAATTTGCTAGGCATGTTACGTTTGTTCTTGTCTGTGGTGTAGAAGTGACCAGTACCTGCAGAGGATACTAGACGAATCTTCTCACGAACGCCGTTTTTAGCCATTCTCTAATTCCTCTTATACGTTCTCACCGCGGGCACGCATTTCTGTCAGTACAGAACTAATGCCTTTTTTGTCGATGATGCGCATACCTTTAGTGGATAGGCGCAGTTTAACGAAGCGTTTTTCGCCTTCTACCCAGAAACGATGAGTTTGCAGGTTCGGCAGAAAACGACGCTTGGTGGCGTTCTTAGCGTGAGAGCGGTTGTTACCAACTACAGGACGCTTGCCAGTTACTTGGCATACTCGTGACATGAAAGTCTCTCCAAAATCGTTTCGGCTCGATATCAACCTTGTCCGCCAGTCCTGCATCGTTAAGGTCAGGTCGAAGGTCAAGGCTATCAAAGGTGGCGCATTATACTAACTGAATTCACATTGCTCAAGTCCCGAGCAGATCCTTTTATGCGCTTTTTGATCGTTTTTTTCGCCAATGGCGATCCTTAAGGGGATAACAACCAACCTCGCTCGGCGAACGATACCACATCTCCGTCCCCAATCACTAGGTGATCAAGCACGCGAACATCCACGAATGACAAGGCGTTGGCAATTCTATCGGTAATATGTCGGTCTGCCTGGCTCGGCTCTGCCACGCCCGATGGGTGGTTATGGGCCAAAATCAGTGCTGCGGCATGCAACTCAAGCGCGCGACGGACAATTTCTCGTGGATAAACGCTCGCCGCATTGTGCGTGCCTTCAAAAAGTTGCTCATCGGCTATCACGCGATGCTGATTATCAAGAAATAAAACGTAAAAGGCCTCGCGAGGCCGGTCACGCAGTAAGGTCGAGAGATAACGGCGAGTATGGTCCGGGCTGGTCAATGCGTCGGTTTTGCTTAAGGTTTCTTTTAAATAGCGCCGGCTCAACTCCAGTACCGCCTGTAACTGAGCATATTTGGCGCTACCCAGTCCTTTTCGCTGACAAAACGCCCCTTGGTCCGCGCCCATCAGCGCCCGGAGCGAGCCAAAATCCTGCAACAGATGGTCGGCCAGCGCCACCGCACTCATCCCTGTGACGCCCGTGCGTAGAAAAATCGCCAACAGCTCGGCATCTGAGAGGCTTTCCGCTCCCCGTGCTAACAAGCGTTCTCTGGGGCGACAATCTTGCGGCAAGGTTTTTAGGCTCATGGTGATTCCTCTTCAACGTTGCCGCCAGTTAAAGTAAGCGCCTTTCACGCCGCAACGACTTTTCCGTGTAACTGCGGCGCGTTCGCGATTTTATCATGAGCCACCGTTAACGCTTTCAGCCGTGCGCTAGCCATATCACATCCAACGCGCATCACACCCCATGCGGATTCATGCGCTCAAACAAGCTTTTTGCGCTAAGGATTATGGTATGGTTTCGTCATTGTCGTTCAAACACACAGAGCATTATGGCCAATAGTTCACAGCAGCCAGCCCAGACGCTGGCCGGTAAACGTATTCTGCTTGGCATGGGCGGCGGAATTGCCGCGTATAAGTGTGCCGATCTCACCCGCCGCCTCATCGAGCGTGGCGCTACCGTCAAGGTGGTGATGACTCATGCTGCAAAAGAGTTTATTACCCCATTGACCCTGCAAGCCGTTTCCGGTCATCCGGTATCGGATAGCTTACTCGACCCCGCAGCTGAGGCCTCTATGGGGCATATTGAACTGGCTAAATGGGCCGATTTAGTGCTGATTGCCCCAGCAACCGCCGATTTGATAGCCCGGATCCAAGCGGGCATGGGCAATGATTTGCTCACTACCGTGTGCTTGGCCACCGATGCGCCTCTGGCGATTGCGCCGGCGATGAACCAGCAAATGTATCGCGCCCACGCCACCCAGGCGAACTTACGTGGACTGCGTGCACGCGGCTGCTTGATATGGGGCCCCGACAGTGGCGCGCAAGCCTGCGGCGATGTGGGCCTTGGGCGCATGCTGGAGCCGCTGGCCTTAGTAGCTGAATGCGAACGTTGGGCCGGCCCCAAACCGCTTTCAGGCAAGCGTGTGATGATTACCGCCGGCCCTACCCGCGAAGCGCTAGACCCAGTCCGATATCTGTCTAACCACAGTTCAGGGAAAATGGGCTATGCCCTCGCCGAGGCGGCAGCCCGTTTAGGGGCCGATATCACCTTAGTCTCTGGCCCAGTCGCATTGCCAGTGCCGACAGGTGTCACGCGTATTGATGTCACCAGCGCCCAACAAATGCATGATGCGGTGCATGCGAGCATCACCGACCAAGATATTTTTATCGGCTGTGCCGCGGTCGCGGACTACCGTCCACAACACATCGCCGAACAGAAAATGAAAAAGCAAGTGGATAAAGACGCGATGACGGTCACCATGGTAAAAAATCCCGATATTATTGCTTCGGTAGCGGGCTTAACGTCACATCGTCCATTTACGGTCGGCTTTGCCGCCGAAACCCAAGATGTCGCGGCCTACGCGCGTGACAAGCTGGCGCGCAAAAAGCTTGATATGATTTGTGCGAACGATGTGTCCCAGTCCGACCAAGGCTTTAACAGCGATTGCAATGCCTTACACCTGTTTTGGCCTGGCGGCGACAAAGCCCTACCCGTCGCGGAAAAGCGTACATTAGCCCACGAAGTGATGAAGCACATACATGCACGCTATTTACAGCAAACCATCCAGGATGAGCACTGACGCGGGTGAGAGGGACAACCTACTTATCGCCAAAATACAAGTTCAAAAGCGTGCGCCATGGCCACGCTTTTTGCTTTTAATACAGAGACCTCGTCGCTAAGATAGGGGAAAAATCCACACATGGCGGCACCTCTCCATGATGCCTCCTTTACCGGTCGCCAGTGTGACAGATAAAAAGACAAAGGAATCGCATCCATGGCAGCCCCAAAAAAAAGTAATCGCCGCGAAGAGATCCTTCAAGCGCTCGCGCAAATGCTGGAATCCAACCAAGGCAGCCAACGCATCACCACGGCCAAACTCGCCGAGCAAGTCGGGGTGTCTGAGGCAGCCCTCTATCGCCACTTCCCCAGTAAAGCGCGGATGTTTGAGGGGCTCATCGAGTTTATCGAAGATTCCCTGTTATCCCGCATCAACCTGATCATTGAGGAAGAAAAGGATACCTTGGTGCGCCTCAAACTGATTTTGCAATTGCTGCTGGCCTTTGGCGAGCGCAACCCGGGGCTCACGCGCATCATGACAGGTCATGCCTTGATGTTTGAGCAAGATAGATTACAAGCGCGGATCAACCAGCTGTTTGAACGCGTCGAGGCGCAGCTAAAGCAAGTACTGCGCGAGCGTCGTTTACGCGAAGGGAAAGGGTTCCCATTGGATGAGGCAGTGCTCGCCAGCCAATTGATTAGCCAAGTGGAAGGCGGCTTTTGTCGCTACGTGCGCTCATCATTTAAGCAGCTGCCGACTGCCAATTTCGAGCAATACTGGCAACTGCTCACCAACCAACTGCAGTAAATGGCGCAGTGCAACTGGCGTCGTGCAACAGGCTCAGCTAAATGGCTCTGCCAGCTGCACGCACGCAACTTAAATCCCGTAGCTCGCCTGGTACGCTTTCACCGCCGTCAACTGAGCCGGATCGGCTTGGCTTTGCTCTAGGTAAGTGACCAAGTCCGACAAGCTAATGATAGACACCACCTGGCAACCAAAGTCACGCTCTACTTCTTGGATCGCCGACAACTCTCCTTGGCCACGCTCTTGGCGGTCAATTGCCACCAACACCCCAGCAAGCTGCGCCCCTTGCGCTTGAATCAGTGTCATTGACTCACGAATGGCAGTACCTGCGGTGATCACATCATCCACCAACATCACACGGCCACTCAGCGCGCTGCCGACCAAGTTGCCGCCCTCACCATGGTCTTTGGCCTCTTTACGGTTAAAGCAATAAGGCGTATCCACATCATGATGCGCCGCGAGCGCTACCGCGGTGGTGGTCGCAATCGGGATCCCTTTGTAAGCAGGACCAAACAACACATCGTAATCAATCCCTGCATCCATCAACGCGGCCGCATAAAATTCACCCAGCTTTGCCAAATCGCGTCCGGTGTTAAACAAGCCGGCATTAAAAAAGTACGGACTTTTCCGCCCTGATTTAAGGGTAAACTCGCCAAACTTTAATACCTCACGCTCTAAGGCAAACTCAATAAACTGGCGCTGATAGGCTTTCATTCGTTCCTCTCTTGATTGTCTTGGTGACACGCCACATGCCACCTGGGGTCGGATAGATAAAAAAATAGCCCCCGATGCGGGAGCTACTTAATCTGTTAGGCGTCGGCGAGTGCCGATTTTTGCGCGACGACAATGTCATCAATGCCCTTACTGGCCAGTGCGAGCATCGCGTTTAGCTCATCGGGGGTAAACGGCTCGGCTTCGGCAGTGCCCTGCACCTCAATCATACGGCCATCTTCGAGCATCACCACGTTCATGTCGGTATCTGCGGCCGAGTCTTCCACGTATTCAAGGTCACAAATCGGCGTTTGTTGATAAATACCCACTGACACAGCGGCCACATGGCCACGCATCGGGTTAGCCGCAAGCTTGCCCTCGCGTACCAGTGCGTTAAGCGCGTCCGCCAGGGCCACGCTCGCCCCAGAAATGGATGCGGTGCGTGTGCCACCGTCGGCTTGAATCACGTCACAGTCAACCGTAATGGTGCGCTCACCCAGTGCTTTTAAATCGACCGCGGCGCGCAAACTGCGGCCAATCAAACGTTGAATTTCGACGGTACGGCCACCTTGTTTACCGCTTGACGCTTCACGACGGTTACGGGTGTGGGTTGCTCGTGGCAACATGCCATACTCGGCGGTCACCCAACCTTGGCCCTTGCCTTTTAAAAAGCGCGGTACGCCCTCTTCAATCGTGGCATTACAGATCACCTTGGTATCACCAAAGCACACCAACACAGAGCCTTCTGCGTGGGCCGTAAAACCGCGGGTAAAGCTAACGGGACGAATTTGGTCGAGTGCTCTTCCACTTGGGCGCATGCAAGTTACCTTATTGACTGACAGAATGTGGGCGCGATTATACGTGTTTCTCCGCTCGCTTGCGATCCCTGTCCACCCCACAGACCAAGACAGCTGACGGCAAGGGCATGGATGCGTATAATCTTTGCCATTCACCTTCAGTACACAAGAGCAGGTACACATGATCCACAGTATGACCGCCTACGCCCGACAAGAACTCAAGGGCGATTGGGGCAACGCGGTTTGGGAAATCCGCTCCGTTAACCAGCGCTATCTCGAAACCTACATTCGCATGCCTGAGCAGCTACGTAGCCTTGAGCCTGTGGTACGCGAGCGTTTTCGCAAGCGCCTAGCCCGCGGCAAAGTGGAATGCAACCTGCGCTTTGATACCTCACAAGCCAGCCAAGATAAGCTCACCATCAATGAAGCCTTGGCCAAGCAAGTGATTCACGCCGCCAAATGGGTGAAAGAGACCGCGGGTGAAGGCAACATCAATCCGTTTCAGGTCCTGAACTGGCCAGGGGTGATGGAAGCGCCGGAGCAAGACACCGACGAGCTACACCGCGCCTTATTAGCTGGTCTTGATGAAGCACTCGATGCCTTTATCGCTGCACGTGCCAGCGAAGGCGAGAACATGAAAGCCCTAATTGAGCAACGACTCGATGCCATTAGCGCCGAAGTGATCAAAGTGCGTGAAAAGATGCCCACCGTGATTGAGTGGCAACGTGAACGTTTAACCACGCGCTTAGAAGAAGCACAAGTGGAACTCGACCCAGCCCGCGTTGAGCAAGAAATGGTGATGCTGGCGCAAAAAGTCGACGTCGCAGAAGAGCTTGACCGCTTGGACTCACACGTTTCAGAAGCACATAAAATCCTCAAAAAAGGCGGCGCCTGCGGCCGACGCTTGGACTTTATGATGCAAGAGTTCAACCGCGAAGCCAACACCCTCGCCTCCAAATCAATCAGCACCGAAATCACCGCCTCCGGCGTCGAGCTCAAAGTGCTTATCGAACAAATGCGCGAGCAGATCCAGAATATTGAGTGATCGCTATCTAGGCGTTTAAGTGTGATTCAGTCAAAGCCCATTTAACGAATTACCATTTAGATTGGGGAGCGGCCTCACGCGAGACGTGACGTGCTCCCTCTAATCGAGCTATCCGGAATTTCCGAATGGTTGCATCTTTAGACTTCCATTGAATACTTTTTTGGCGTCATGCAGGTTGCTCTGTATCCAGCAAGTGCTGCTCTTCACGAGAAGATTCACTATCTATATTATTCAGCAGTCTAACAACTGAACGCGCCACAGCATAAGCAAGATTCACAGGAACAGCATTTCCAATTTGTTTATACTGGGCGGTAATAGGTCCAGAAAATAACCAATCGTCAGGAAATGTCTGAATTCTTGCATACTCTCTAACAGTTAGTGGGCGGGTCTCATCGGGATGACATCGCTCTGTTTGTTTTTGAGCTGGTGCGCAAGTTAAAGTTAAGCTTGGCTCATCCCAACTAAGCCTACGAGCTATGCCTGTTTTACCGCCACCAAGGTAGAAACTTTTTTTCATGTAGTCTTTCTGGATTTGTAGTGGCAAGTCTCTCCAATATCCACCAGGAGGGACAAGCTTTAGAACTCTAGCTTTGGTCTCCGGATATTTTTGACCTTCGGAGTAAGGTACATCTGTCTCAAACAGTTCACCAGCTTTGAGAGCGTCCTTCATCGTCATAATACGCTTATAGGGCGAGGGCCATTCGAATGGCGCATACTTAGCGAGGTCTTTTCTTATAGCAACTAAGAACAGCCGTTCTCTCTTTTGAGGAACCTGATAGAAAACTGCTTTCAAAACCCTTGGCTGCACCAGTTCATATCCTAGCTCATTAATTATTTGTTTAATGGTAGAAAGGGTTCTACCTTCATCATGGTTTAAAAGGCCTCTTACATTCTCTGCGATAATAACACGTGGCGAGATCTCTTTAACTGCTCTACCAAACTCGTAGAACAATGTCCCTCGTGCATCTTCAAAACCCTGCTTCTTTCCTGCATATGAAAATGCTTGACAAGGAAAGCCGCCTGATAAGACGTCGACTTTTCCTCGAAAAGGTGTAAAGTCAAGTTCAGTTACGTCCCCTTGAATCACATTCCAGTTTGGCCTATTCGAAGTCAACGTGTTGCAAGCATGCTTATCCAATTCAGAAAGCAAAAGTGTTTTTAAGCCCGCTCTCTCCATACCCAAAGCTAAGCCCCCTGCTCCAGCAAAGAGCTCAACAACAGAGTAGTCACGGGAGGGAGCAACCTCTAGTTCATTGTCCCAATTGCTCGATGTAAGAGATTTAGCTTCATCGAACATATCTAACTGATTAGGACTATAAACGCGATAGTTATTGCAGTCATCTCTTTCAGGAACCAGTTTACCCGAGGTTTCCCAGCGCCTTAGTGTCTCCTTGGAAACCCCAAGCATATCAGCAACTTGAGCAATAGTTAGGCCTTTGTCATTCATGTAACCACCCCAAACCTTATTCATGGTTACAAGTGTATATTTAACCAGTAAAAAGGTCAAACGTTACACATGGTTATTCAAAGGCTTTCGTGAAATATTGTTTAAATATTTCTGCATCTTTTGGTGACTTTCCATCCAAGCCTAGTTGTATAAAAGCCTGATCTATTACATCTGGTAACGCGCTATAGAGCTTCTCCAAGGCATCATCATCACCCGTGACCAAAGCATAGAAACTAGCTCCATCTATAATACGAACATCAGGATTGGAAGGAACTTTAGAACCAGTCGTTGGATCTGAAGGTACAAATGGAATGTCAAGCCGCTCCGGCTTTCTGGGAACAATGTTTACAAAGTAAGCGGTATACCCTGAATAATAGCTAGACTTTTGAGAGATTTTACTGACCAAATTGTGATATTGATTCGCGAGCTTGCCTCCAGTAAGAGTATTATGCTTGTTCTTAATTTCAGCAATGATCTTACGCTCATCGTTCTTCAGATCGACCTCAGATCCAACCCCTAAATTAACCCACCCCTCACTGTGACCAAGTAAGTTTTGATGTAGCATACCAACACTGTTTGTAAGAGTTTTCTGATACTGGCGTGTGGCTTCCGACTCTTTCCAAGTCTCGTGATCAAAACCAGATATAGAGGCATCAAATAAGGTAGTAAAAGGATCTATTACGTTCTTATTGAATCTACTTTCCTCCTTGACTGTATTTTTAGCATTCATTCCCTTGTTCAAGACTTCTGAGACTAGAGCAACAAGCTCTGTATCGCTAATAAAGCTAAGGTACGACATAGAGTTTCCCTTTTATACTTCGTGATTTTTTATCAAGTTTATGAAACAACTATCACTGATGAGGCGTATATATGCACAGTATCATGATGCAACCTTTCATTTTATCACAGGGGTCAATGCCCCATAGTCGTGGATTGACGAAACAATTTGGCAATCTTTTTTTCTGCCTACTGCCAACTTCGCCGCTTGCTGCCACATAAAGTTTGGCATCGGAGTGGCCAGCTCCCACGTAATATCCATCGGTTAACGCGTTCGCAGACAACGCCTCATCGCTGTGTCATGATCCCTGCCTCAAATACTCTCCCCGTGTTCGATGCGGTAGCCAAGATCGATGTGGCTCGGCCAGGTGTCGGCGCCGCGGAGTCGGGCAATAAGCTCGGTGGCAGCGACGCGGCCGATTTCTTCTCGGGGGGTGATCACTGTCGCCAGTTTGGGGAGCATGGCTTGGCTGATGTCGTGGCCATGAAAACCGGCAATCGCAATGTGTTCCGGCACCTTGATCCCGCGTCGCTGGCATTCATATAAAGCACCAATCGCCAGATCATCGTTGGTGCAAACAATGCCATCCACCTCGGGATGTAATTCAAGCAGCTGACCGAGTAACTTGGCCCCTAAGGTAAATGATGAGGCGTCTTCAGTCTGCAGGCTGATCGGCGTTTGCTGGGTTTGAGCAATCGCTTGATGATAGCCCTCAAGCTTTAGGCGCGTGCGTTCATCCATACGGGCGGCAAAATACGCGATGCATTGGCGGCCTTTTTCAATCAGGGCCTTAGTCATATCGCGCGAGGCTTTAGTGTTGTCAAAACCGACCGCTTGCTCGATGCGTGGCGATACGCTATCCATGATTTCAATCACCGGAATCGAGGCGGTTTGCAGCATTTTGCGCGCTCTATCGGTATGCACATTTTCGGACAAAATGATCGCATCGACGTTATACGAGAGCAAAGACTCAATGCTCTGCTCCTCGAGCGCGGCGCTGTAGCTGTAGTGGGCAATCATGGTTTGATAGCCCTCTGGTGAGGTGACGGATTCAATCCCGCGGATCACTTCGGCAAAGACTTGGTTGGTCAGGGAAGGTACCAGTACGCCAATTGCATGGGATTTTGCATTGGAGAGAATATCGGGGGCGCGGTTGGGAATGTAACCCAGCTCCTCTACCGCCAATTGGATTTTTTCACGGGCGGTTTCAGAGACCATTGCCGGGTCGCGTAAACAGCGGCTTACTGTCATTTTAGTGACGCCGACTCGATCGGCAATGTCTTGTAATGTCGGTCGCTTTTTCTTATTCGCCATCTGGGGTCTTTCATTGATGCAGTCTTGTTTTGGCTCCATCATACCCACTCTTTGGCCCTTTTTGTTGTTACGTGTAACAAAAAGGCGCGCCCATCACAGCGCGCCTTCTATTATCGTATTTGCTGGCGCTTTGGCTGCTCACTCCAGGTCAAATGGTACTGGCGTGACTCATCGTCATCCACGCGTGCATAGCCATGAGCGCCAAAATAGTCGCGCTGAGCCTGAAGCAAGTTAGCGGGTAACACCTCGCTGCATAGGGCATCAAAATAACTCAATGACGCCGCCATCGCGGGAATAGGCACCGCCGCTTGCGCGGCACTGGCAACGGTCGCACGCCAGCCGGAAGCTTGGCGACTCACCGCCTCGGCAAAGGGCGCGACAAGAAGTAAATTAGCGACATCTGGCGTCTGTTGATACGCGCTGGCAATCTCGCTTAAACATTGTGCGCGGATAATGCACCCTGCGCGCCAAATCTTGGCAATTTGCGCAAAATCCAGTGTCCAGCCTTGTTGCTGCGCGGTGGTGTTGATCAGATCAAACCCTTGGGCATACACCGATAATTTGGCGCAATACAGGGCGTCGTGTAGGTTTTCAAGCTGCGTATCAATATCATCATACGCAACAGACTCTGCGTTGGTACGGGTTTTCGCTGCCGCCACTCGCACCGCTTTTAAGCCACTTTGGGCGCGTGCAAACACCGCCTGGGCAATGGTCGGTGCCGCAACACCAGTTTGCAGCGCATTCACTGCCGTCCACATGCCTGTCCCCTTTTGGCCAGCTTTATCCAGCACCACCTCGACGAACGGCTTACCTGTGATAGGGTCTGGGGTTTGCAAGATCTCGGCGCTGATTGCCATCAAGTAGCTATTGAGTGGCCCTTGGTTCCAACGAGCAAAACATTGGCCAATTTCCACCGCCGACAGTCCTAGTGCTTGCGACATAAAATGGTACGATTCCGCAATTAACTGCATGTCCGCATATTCAATGCCGTTATGTACCATCTTGACATAATGGCCCACACCCGCCCCGCCTAAATAAGCGGCACACGGCTCCCCCTGCTCAAACTGGCCCACAGGCTGACCGGCGTGATCCACTTTTGCCGCAATCGCCAACCACATGGGTTTAACCTGCGCCCACGCTGACGCATCGCCACTGGCCATCAGCGAAGGACCGATACGCGCGCCCACTTCCCCGCCGGAAATGGCGGTGTTAAAAAAGCGCAATTGCCCTTGGTAGTCGCGGGCGCGCCGCTCACTATCTGTCCACAGGCTGTTGCCGGTGTCGATAACAATATCGTCAGGTGCCAGGCCCGCCACCAACAACTCATCGATCACCCGATCAACAACTTCGCCGGCGGGCACCGACAAGGCGATAACGCGCGGCGTTTGCAAACTGGCCAGCAGCTGAGATAGCGAATCGACCACCGTAAGCTGGCCTTTGCCCGACGCCTGATTGAGGGATAACGCAGCCTCATGCGCCGCTTGACGGTGATGCGGGTCAATATCAAAGCCTGCAACATTAAAGCCGTGATCGACAAGGTTTAAAGCCAGGCTTTTCCCCATCACGCCTAATCCAACCAGACTTATCTGTGATGGCATCATGACTCCATCTCCTTTATTTGTTGCAACACGTGCGCGACCACGATGTCGACGGGGTAAGAGATATCGACAAACAAGGCCTCTTCAGCGCTGGGCTCGACCAAGGCATCAAATTGGCTACGCAGCATGGCTTCACCGTGAAAATAATGGTTAGCCCGTTTTTGTAGCCGTGACCAAATCGTGGCGTAATCCCCTTGCAGGTAAATAACCACTAACTCTGAGTTGTTTTGTCGCAGAACGTCACGGTATTCCGGCTTTAATGCTGAGCAAGCAATCACCGCCGCTTCGTTGTCGGTGTACAGACGGTTCAAGGTGCGCAACCAGCCACTGCGGTCAGCATCGGTCAGTGGGATCCCTTGCCGCATTTTTTCTACATTGTCAGCGGGGTGATAATCGTCACCGTCATAAAAAGGCAGGTCGAGTGCACGGGCAATTTCACTGCCAATCAGGCTTTTGCCGCACCCTGAAACCCCCATGATTAATAGTTTTTTTACTTTCATTGCACACCACAACCCTTAGCCAGGCCACACGCCAGCGATAACACCTTGAGAACTCGATATTGCTGTTTTAATACCATGATCATTGCCACCACATTGCCAACTCAGGGAAGATAATCACCAATGACAGCACGAGCACTTGCAAGGCGATAAAAGGCAGGAGTGAGGTAAAGATTTCACCAAGACTGATGTCTTTCGGAGCCACCGATTTAAGGTAAAAAGCAGCGGGTCCAAATGGCGGAGAAAGGAACGACACCTGCATGTTGAGACAGAACACCACCCCGAACCAAATGGGGTCAAAGCCTAGCCCGGTGATGATGGGCACAAAAATCGGCATGGTTAACAGCGCCACCCCGACCCAGTCTAAAAACATCCCTAAGACGAGTAAGATCACCATCATGATAAGCAAGGTACCTATCGCACTGCCGCCACTTAGGCTCAGGATCACTTGTTCAACAAAATCAATTCCGCCCATCAGGTTGTAGATTCCCACCAGGGCGCTGGCACCAATGCCAATCCACATGATCATCCCGCAAGTGCGCATAGTGGCAATCGCGCTCTCTTTGAGCATCGAGAGGTTCATCTCACCACGGACAATGGCAGACAGCATGATCCCCACCACCCCAAGCGCCGAGGCTTCAGTGACCGAGGCCACCCCGGTGTAAATACTGCCAAGTACCACGGCTACCGAGAAAAGCGGGAAAAACAGCGCTTTAAAGTAGCTCACTTGCGGCTCGTCGTCTTCGCCGCTGTCACTTGGGATCGGCGCCAGTGACGGATTTAACTTACAACGAATCAACACATAAGCGATGTAACAAGCGGCGAGAATAAAGGCGGGGAGAAAGGATGCCTTGAACAAATCACCAATCGATACACTGGCGGTCATGCCGTAAATAATCAGTACGATACTGGGCGGCAGCATGGTCCCCAGCGCGCCCCCTGCGCACGTAGTACCGATCGCCAGCTTGCGATCATAACCAAGGCGGAGCATTTGCGGTAACGCCAAGATCCCCAATAGCACGGTTTCACCGCCAATCACGCCAGACATAGAAGCCAGCAACACCGCGACTAAAATGGTTTGTACCGCGACCCCGCCTCTCACCTTGCGGCCTAGAGATTTCATGGCATCGAAAAGGTCTTTGGCGATGCCTGACCGGTCAAGCAGTGCCGCCATCAACACGAACATCGGCACGGCTAAAAAAACGTAACCGGAGGCAAAGCTGTAGGTGCGGCTGGCAATCAATGGCATCGCCTCGGGGCCAAACCAAAAGAGGGTAAAAAAGATCGCCACAAACCCAGACACAAACGCCAATTGCATCCCAGTGAGTAGCAATCCAATCAGCATCACCAGCATGAGCAGGCTTCCCCACGCCAGTCCAATCGAAGATAAATCAAACATCGTCTTTGTTCCTCAGCCCCATCAGCTCTTGGATGAGATGCAATACAAACTGGATCACAAGAATGCACAGCGCGATAAAAATCAGCCCTTTAAGCAGCGCCGGATAGGGAGCATTGAGCACAGACCCCGAGGTCTCAAGCCGTAATTCGCCCCAAGGTGCAAACCAGGCC
This sequence comes from Salinivibrio sp. SS3, assembly GCF_001722105.1. Lineage (NCBI taxonomy): Bacteria > Pseudomonadati > Pseudomonadota > Gammaproteobacteria > Vibrionales > Vibrionaceae > Salinivibrio > Salinivibrio sp. SS3. The sequence goes on from NZ_MEBQ01000012.1 coordinate 117,902, forward strand.
TCCTTGGCAAGCGAGTAGGATGAATAGGCCAGCATGCTGGCAAATGCGAGTCCGACGAGGTGATGAACCAGGTTGAGGTATTTGCGCGTTTGTGACGACACCGCGTCGTAGATCAGGACGACACGCACATGGCGATTGGCCGCGAAGGCATAAATGCCACCGATAATGAACAATGAGCCGCCGATAAATGAGGCGGTTTCATGTACCCAGGTGGTGGGTGAATCAAACAGGTAGCGCATCACCACTTCATAAAAAGAGATAAAGACGGTGGCGATAAACAACCAACTTAATAGGTGGCTCACCTTAATGATCGCTCTATCGAGCACGTTTCTTGGGTGCTCGTCGGGCTCGGGCGGGGTGTGAGGCGTTTGTTCAGTCATAAAATGGGTCCACAATCAGGAGGGCAACGCCCTCCTATCACTGACAAGACAAGGATGAATGCTTACAGTAAGCCATTGGTTTCTAAGAAATCAGTGACTGAGTCATACACTTTTTGTGCATTGGGTGAGCGCTCGGCAAACACCTTCCATTGGGTTTTGGCGATTTCACGAAACTTCTTGCGCTCTTCGTCAGACCAATCGTGGATAGTGATCTCTGGGTTGGCTTTCGCCTCTTTCACCGCCGCCATATCTGCCATTTTCAGCTGGGTGGTCATGTCGTAAGAAAAGTCACGAACAGAGGTTTTCAAAATGGTCTGCAAGTCTTCCGGCATCTTGTCCCATTTTTTCTGCGCGATAGAGATGTCAATCAGTGGCAACGAGTGGAAGCCTGGCTGCACTGGGTGCGGTGCAATGTCATTCATCCCCGCTTTTTGGTTGGTGGAAAACACGGTGTAATCAGCCGCATCAATTACCCCTTTGCTCAGACCGGTAAACACTTCCGAGCCCGGCAAGTTAACCGGTGTGGCGCCGGCGGCGGCAAACACTTGCTGCACCAAGCCTTCTGGGGCACGCAGCTTGAGTCCTTTGAGATCAGCCACGCCATCAATCGGTTTTTTGGAAATAAACGACTCAACGCCTGTGGTCGACGCGCCTACAAACTGCACACCATACGGGGCGTAAAGCTCGGTCATCAGCTCATTCCCACCACCGTAATTCATGTATTGCAGCAGCTGGGTGGTATCGGACCAGGCACCGACCATGTTACCAATCAAGCCAAAGGCCGGATCTTTGCCGGAAAAGTAGCCCGTGGCAGTGACATGGCCGTCCAGGATCCCCATTTTTATCGCCCCGAGCGTCTCGGTGTGTTTCACCACAGAGCCAACAGGCAATAAATCGATATTAATTTGGCCATCAGACATGGTCTCAACACGGTCAGCCCAGCGCTGCTGAACCTTAAAGTTGAGATCGCCCGAGGGATCAGACGATTGGATTTTCAGATTAAAATCTGCCGCCATCGCTGACATAGAGAGCAAGCCAGAGATAGAGGCAGCGAGCAGGGTTTTCGTTATTGCTTTCATAGTAGGATGTCCTTGTTTTATTTCCATTTATTCCATCAAGCTGGAATGCGAGTGGTCGAAACGCTGGATGTAATTGTTATGTTACCAACCTTCTACGCCGTAAAGTTACCGGTAACACTGATGCATGAACAGAGATCGCACTCACAGTTATTGACGAACTTGTCATAAGCGATAATGGGAAGAAGGGAAATGTGAGGCAAGCCACATGATGGGCTCACCGTTTACTTGGCTCTCATCAAATCATTAGACATGAAAGGAGCCCCACCCTGAAATTGGGTAGGGCGACACTTATCCGATAGTTTCAGGCTTTTTTTCGGCCACCGGTTGCTCGGCGCGACGCTTGTGTTTGCGGTATTTGGGGTGGGTGATCGGAATGGCAGAGAGTAACTTTTGCGTGTACTCGTGCTGCGGCTGATGGTAGACGGTTTCGGTCGGCCCTTCTTCGACCACATGACCAAAGTACATCACCGCCACCTTATCGGAGATATGACGAACCACCGATAAGTCGTGCGAGATAAAAATCATCGCCAAGTTCATCTCTTGCTGGAGTGTCAGCAACAGATTAAGAATTTGTGCCTGCACCGACACATCCAAGGCGGAGACCGACTCGTCACAAATCAGCAGTTTCGGTTTAAGGGCGATCGCCCGGGCAATACCAATCCGCTGGCGCTGACCGCCCGAAAACTCATGCGGATAGCGGTTAACCGCATCGTGGGGCAAGCCGACTTTATCTAATAGCTCAAGTACCCATTGGCGGCGCTCTTTCGCATTGCCTATATTGTGAATAATAAAGGGCTCTTCTAAGATCCCACCAATGGTATGGCGCTGGTTGAGCGACTCGAGCGGATCTTGAAAGACAATCTGCATATCTTTACGCAGAGGCCGCATCTGACGTGGCGACAACGGGGTGATGTCTTTACCTTCAAAAAAGATCTTGCCTTCAGTAGGCTCAAACAGCTTAAGCATGGTACGGCCCAGGGTGCTTTTGCCACACCCCGACTCGCCCACCAGCCCGAGCGTTTCACCTTGTGACACCGACAGCGATACACCGTCGACCGCTTTAATGGTGTAGCCTTGACGAAGCAGGCCTTTGCCCGAGACAAAATGCTGCTTCAGATTTTCTACTCTGAGGACTTCCTTGCTCATCGCTTTCTCCTGCAACTACGTGGATGATGGCGTGGCATCAAACTCTTCCAACGGGCGAATATCAATCATCTGCTTGGGTTGGTGGGTACGCCCCGGCATTAACCCCAGCAAACGCTTGGTATATGGATGGGCAGGGTGGTCAAATAAGGTAAAAATATCTGCCCGTTCACGAATTTGCCCGTCGTACATCACCGCCACATCGTCACACACCTCGGCGACCACCCCCAGATCATGGGTGATAAAAATCACCGCCATGCCGGTTTCTTCTTGCAGCTCGTTAATCAAATCTAAAATCGAGGCCTGCACCGTCACATCTAGGGCGGTAGTTGGCTCATCACATATCAAGATATCGGGCTTACAGGCCAGTGCCATGGCAATCATGACCCGTTGGCGCATCCCACCAGACAGGTTGTGCGGATACTCATTGAGACGCTTTTCAGGCAGTGGGATTTTTACCTTGTTCATCATATCCAATGCGCAGGCATACCGGGCTTTTTTATCCAGCTCCGGGCGGTGCAACATCAAGACTTCATTGATTTGCCGACCAATGGTATGCACAGGGTTCAGCGCCGTCATTGGGTCTTGAAAGATAATCGAGATCCGATTGCCACGCATCGCATAGCGCTCTTTGGCGGGCAAGGTCACCAAGTCGGTCCCGCGGTACAAGATTTCGCCGCCCGTCACCTGGCCGTAGGGCTTAGGGAGCAGGCCCATGATCGACATCGCTGTGACACTTTTGCCGCTGCCCGATTCGCCCACCAAGCCGAGCGTGCGCCCGGCTTTCACCTCAAAGCTTACCCCGTGAAGTACCTCACGGGGGCCATCGTCAGTGGTAAAATTAACGGTCAAATCCTTAACCGAAAGAATGACATCCTGCGTCATAATCGCCTCTACAGCTTGTATCTGTCATCAATGATGGTCACCGGCTCAAAGGCTTTATCGTCGTCCATAGCCTCTTCGGTGGCGTCTTTCATCTCTTCATCAATCCAGAAGGTGCCAAAGCCCATCACGCGGCCGCTGGTGACCATGTTTTCGGTGCGCTTGGTCATCGCGTTATCTGGGATTTGCACATAACGCCAAAAACCTTGACGCACATACGGCACCATGTAACCAGGTACAATCACACTGGCCTCTGAAATTTTGGCGCGGATTTGATGCGACAGCTGATACTTTTTCGCCGTATCAAACTCGCTTTTATAGGCCATGATCAGCTTATCCAATGCCGGTGAGCTGTAGTTAGAGTGGTTGTTTGTTTGCGTTTTATTAGCGTTATCCGAGTGGAAGTACTCCCAATAGGCCGGAATTTCCGAGGTACCCATATTAAGAAACGCCAACTGATGCTTTTTCTCGAGTACGTATTTAAACGCCGATGAGCCATCGACCAAGTTAATAGTAAATTCCAGCCCTGCTTGCTTAGCCTGCTCTTTTAAGTAAGCAATGCGTGGTGTGTGCTGCTGATACCCATAAGTAATCGCGAAGCTTAAACGCTCGCCTTTGTCATTGACGCGAATACCATCGGCGCCAACCTGGTCAAAGCCGGCTTGTTCGAAATAGCGGATCGCTTTTTTAGGATCAAACGGTGGCGGCGTCGCACCGTCATTGTCGTATTCACCATGACCAAAGCCCATTGCATGCGGTTTCCGCGAGTAATCGCCACGGGTGATTTTTTCAATCATGCCGTCAAAATCGGTAGCATAGAGAATCCCTTTGCGCACATTGATATCATCCAGCATTGGCATGGCCGAGTTCATCCACAAACCGCCCGCGCCAACCGGCACTTCGTTATACCCCCAGAACTTGGTGATATAGCCTTTTTTATAGGGTTCAGATTGGGTTTTTTCATGCCAGATATCTGGAAGTACCAAATCGAACACATCCAAATTGCCCTTTTCAAAATGCTTCATGGCAATGTCGTTATCGCGGATCACGCGCATTCGAATACGCTCAACATTGTAGCGATTTTGGTAATAGGGGTTGGTATAACCCCACCAATCGTCGACATGATTAAAGGTGAGTCGGCGTCCTTTTTGTACACGTCCCAGCTCATAGGGCCCCATGGTGGGCTCGGCTTTAAAGTTATAGCGGCGCACATAGTCGTCAGCAATGCCGTCTTGGTTTTCATCTTTGCGCGGATTAGCGTAAAAATGCGCAGGGCGCGGAATTAAGCTTCCTAAGGTATACATTAATTCTTCTTGGTTTTTCTCTACTGCACTCGATATGGCCACAGTATGCGCGTCGATTTTCTCCACACTACCAATGGTGTTGGTGTAATAGTCGTTATACCAAGGGGCAACAATGTCTTTAGAGCGATAAAACTGCATCATAAAGACAAAATCATCGGCGGTCATTGGTTCGCCATCTGACCAAGTCGCTTCTGGGTTAAGCTTAAAATAGATGGTTTTGTTGTCGTCACTAAATGCCCACTCGTTGGCCAAATCCGGGATCCATTCCAGCGTATCTGGGTGGCGCTTTACCAGTGAGGGCATTTCATCAAGAAAGTAACTGCGCAGGCCTGAGTTTGAATCCGGCCCCACAGTGCGTAATGTCTGCGGAAAACTCTGCAAATGGGTACGCAGTGTACCGCCGCGCTTGGCGTCGGGAGAGCCGATTTTGGGGGCATCCCAGTTGGTTTGCCAATTGAGATTTGCAGGCAATTCCGCCGCCCAGCCGCTGAGGCTAAACAGGGAAACGGAGGTAGCAAGGATCAGTTTTTTCATCGTGATGTCCTTATCTTGATGCACACATTGCTTGTTATATTTAAAATCAGTCATAACGGGTGAATTTTTTCGGATCAAACGCGGCGCGTACCGCTTCTCCAATGAAGGTCACCATCACCAACACCACCACCAGGGACGATACCACAGAGGCAACAATCCATGGCGCGTCCAGATTTGATTTACCTTGCTGTAACAGCTCGCCCCAACTTGGCGTCGGTGGCATCAGCCCTAGGCCAAGATAATCCAGCGCCGTTAACGCGGTAATATTGAGGGCGATGGTAAAGGGCGCCAAAGTCACAATCATCACCATGGTGTTGGGCAAAATATGCCGGAATAAGATCCGGCTAGTAGAGGCACCCAATGCACGCGCCGCCATCACATAATCACGCGCTGATTCTTTGTACGTCATAGTGCGCATATACCAGGTAATCGCCATCCAGCCAAATAGCACATTAATCGCGACGAACAAGGTAAAAGTGGGTTGGAGAATCGAGACTAGAATCATGATGACGTACAAAAACGGCACCATCGACCAAACTTCGATAAAGCGTTGGAAAAACAGATCAAACTTGCCGCCCCAAAAGCCCATCGCACAGCCCACGGCGGTGCCAATCGCATAAGACGCCGCCATGGTCAGTAACGCAAAGCCCATAGCAATACGAAAGCCGTATACCAGGCGGGCGAGAATATCGCGGCCAATATCATCGGTACCGAGGTAATGCTGGTCTGCGGCACTTGGCGCAGTGGGCGGAAAGTCGCTACTAAAGTCTTGTTCAAGCGGGTTCCACGGCACCAAGGGCATGACCACATAGTTATCACCGCCTTGTGCCTCGAAGGCTTTGGCAAGTTGACGATAGTTGGCTTCGCTCGTGCCCACTTGACCAAAGTCGCGCGCCAAGTATACATCACTCATTACAGGGAAATAATACTCGCCGTCGTATTTGACCATTAACGCTTTACTATTGATTAACAGCTCGGCAAACAGCGATAACACCAACATGGTGGTCAAGATGATAAACGACCAATAACCGCGTTTAATTTGCTTAAAACTGCGGATTTTCTTTTGAGTTAAAGGGCTAATCGTCAACATATCAAGATCCAAACTTCACGCGAGGGTCAATCAAGGCAACACAGATATCGGAGATAATGTTGCCCGCCAACAGTAATAGCGCATTGATGGCAACAATCCCCATCACTACCGGATAGTCGCGCTCCATAATTGATTCATAGCCGAGCAAACCAATGCCGTTGATGTTAAAAATCACCTCAATCAAAAATGCACCGGTCATAAAGAACAGCAACGAGTTGCCAAAATGGCTAGCAATCGGGATCAAGCTGTTGCGCAGCGCATGTTTGCGCACCGCCGAGCGGAACGGTAACCCTTTGGCAATCGCCGTGCGGATATAATCCGCTGAGAGGTTTTCCATCAGGTTGTTTTTCATCGTCATGGTCAGGGTGGCAAAATCACCAATCAGATAACAAATCAGCGGCAGTACCGCATGCCACATCACATCTTTGGCGCGTTCCCAAAAACTGGTCGCGTCGTAGTAAGCATCGCCCACAAAGCCCCCCATCGGGAACCATTCGAGGTGATAGCTAAACAAGGTGATCAGCAATACCCCGACCACATAGCCGGGTAAGGCAAACCCGATAAAGATCAGCACCGAGGAGGAGGAATCAAACACCGAGCCGTGCTTGAGGGCCTTGTAATAGCCAAGCGGGAGGGAGATAAAATAACTGATAAAGAAGGTCATCCCGCCGTAAAACAGCGACACCGGCAGGCGCTCGGCAATCATATCTGCGACCGGCTCGTAATAGCGAGTCGACTCACCCAAATCGAAGTTGGCCAGTTTGCCCAGCCAATCGACATAGGCTTCTAGAACGGGTTTATCGAGGCCGTAAAATGCCTTGAGTTCAGCAATCTGATCGTCCGATAACGCCGAGCTGTCACCAGCACGTTGCAAGCTCGACCCAGCATCACCTTGTGCTTGCATTTGGGTCATCATTCGCTCAACTGGCCCACCCGGTACTAGGCGAGTAATACCGAAAATCAAAATGGTAATGCCGAGAAATGTCGGTATCACCAACAGTAACCGGCGTAAAAAGTACGACAGCATAGTCCACTACTCCCTGTTGACTGTCTAGACTCAACGACATCTAAACGAGCCGCTTTATTAGTCTATGGTATCGAGTTGTCAGTGCCATCCTAGGCACCGTGGGGCTTTCCCCTCATGACACACGATACTTAAGGCTCCTATATTTATCTTGATTTATCACCACGATCAACGGTCCATGTCCATGAGACCTGATTTTTTTTCTCTTTCGATACCAGCCACTTACAAAATAAAAAAAACAACATTCATTCACATGACAGTAAAATTACAGAATATGACAAACCTATCAATTGAGCATTTGCTCTAGAAGTTTAAGCAAAAAAAGTGCATAAATTTCCATAGACGCTATAAACACAATTGTCAAATAAATGTCATTTTTTGTTAACTCTTGTCAGTTTAAAACTGGACTAACTGCTTTCCGTTGAACGCGTGAACGCCACTATTACCGATGCACACATTAGGTAAATTATGCGACGAGAAACGAAACCATGTTAAATAGTTGTATATTCTTTACATTCATCTATTACCAGCATATCCACTGACCGCACAACCAAGCACGCGAACCCTGCCTCACATGAAATAATTCTCTAACAATAAGTAAAAGACCAGTTATATAGACATTCCTGTGCGCTGCACATCAAAACAAACCACCAAAAAAAACGAAATAAACCATGACAGCGCGGATAGAGGGTGTCGCTGTCACTTGTTTGACGCCTAGACGAAACATTCGGTATATCTGGCTGTCATGCGCGCTCAGGGAATAAGAGCAGTACTGAAAATACGCGCTGGAGAAATAGTCAAATGACAGGGAGCAATCAAGGATGAAGACAAGAACAACGGCACTATCTGTTGCCATTGGTCTCGCAGTGGGATCAGTCACATTCGCCTCAACCGCTATCGCGGAAGAGTCTCAAGAACAAGCCCAAGAGTTGCAGAAGCTGAAAGTGACCGGTTCACGTATATCACGTGCTGAAGTGGAAGGGCCAAGTCCCATTACTGTAGTCAGCAGTGAGGATATTCGAGCCAAAGGCTTTAACAGTGCGCAAGACATTCTCAACAGCTTAACTCAAAATACCGGCGGTAACCTGTCGCAAACGAACTCTTTTAGTTTCACCCCAGCCGCACAGTCAGTGAACCTACGTGGCCTTGGGGCATCGCGCACACTTATTTTGATTGACGGTCGTCGCCTACCTCAATACCCACTAGCACAAAATGGCTCAACAAACTTCCAAGATATTGGCCAGATCCCCGTTGCTGCCATTGAGCGTGTTGAGGTACTCACAGATTCAGGGTCAGCCGTTTATGGTTCAGACGCCATTGGTGGGGTAGTCAACTTCATCATGAAAAAAGGCTTTGACGGTGTTTCTGTTAAAGGTCGCCATGGTCAAACAACCAGCGGGGGGTATTCAGCAGATCGTCTCGATGTGGTCGCCGGTAAAGACTTCGATTCAAAACGTGTGTTCTTCGTTGGCCAATTTGCTGGCAACGATATTCTCAAGCAAAAAGACAAAAGCTGGGCTGGTGACGATAACTCAGCACGCTCAGCCTTGAGTGGTTACTCGAGCTACGGGGCAAGCTTCGTGGATGCGAGCGACAATATCACCTTACCGAGTGAAAACTGTAAAGATTTTCTCGAGGGGGACGGCGTCGCGCGTGCGGATGGAAAATGTGGTTTTAACCGATCGTCACGTCGGACCTTAAAGCCTGAAAACAAGCAAGCTGATCTAATGCTTCGCGGTGAGTTTGATATTTCCCCTGATTTGATGGCCACTGCGGAAGCACGCTTTAACCACAAAGAAACCAACTCCACGTTTGAGCCTGGCGCATTAAAAGTCGAAACCGATGCGAGTCACAGCCGTGGAGAAGGTACCTATACTCGACGCATGGTCGAATTTGGCAATCGTGAGAGCAACACAGAATCGCGCTCTTATGGTGTCACCGTCGGGCTCGATGGCTACATGAGCGACTATAGCTGGGATGCTTATGCAAGCTACTCAGAGCAGAAAGTTGAAACGGATAATCCAGCCATTTTTGCCAGTATCGGCGATGCGGTGAAAAACGACGAAATCGATCTCCTTGCTCGTCTTTCTCCTGAGACCGTAGAAAAATACAAGGGAAAATCGACCAAAAACGCACGCACTAAGCTTTATTCAGTGAACTCCTCATTGGGTGGCGATTTAATTGAACTTCCCGCGGGCATATCGAGCTTCTCGGTATACGGCGAGTGGAACCGAACTGATTATCTCGAAACCATCGATGAAAATACCAAAAACGGCCGTTTTGAAGGTTTAGGCGGTTCATCAGGTGGTGGCGACCGAGATCAGATCGGCTTGGGCGTTGAAGCCTTAGTTCCTATAATTGAAAACCTTGAAATGACACTCGCGGGTCGCTATGACCACTATTTTGACGATTCGGCAACCGGTGGGGCCTTTACGCCAAAAGCCTCTCTAGCTTATCGTCCTACCGATACCTTGCTATTGCGTGGTAGTTACGGACTTGGGTTCCGTGCCCCCGATCTGAAACGCCTGTTCGGCGATGAGACCAAGGCATTTGGTAGCGGCTTTGACCCTGTGTTATGTGAGAATGCTGGGGGCAACGGCCCACAGGATAGCGACTCAATCCCTGAGTGTGATACCCAAAACTTCGATGTCACTTCTGGGCCAAACAAAGAGCTTGAAGAAGAAGAAAGCACCAATATTAACTTGGGCCTGGTGTGGGAGCCTGTTGAAGATCTCGGTCTGACACTAGACTGGTATCGCATCAAGATGGAAAACGTGGTCACAGCACCAAGCTATCAAGATGTAATCAATGAGCCAAGTAAATATGCCGGTGCGGAAGTGAAGCGCAACAGTGATGGCGAGATCGATAATGTGATTTATGGTCCGGTCAACCAAGCGTCCGAATTGCGCTCAGGTATCGACCTATCAGTCTCTTATTCTCACGATACTCAAAATTACGGTACCTTCAGCCCTAAACTGTCAGTGACTAAGATCATTGACGCTGAATACCGCGAGAACGATGGTGAACCGCTCATCGATGAAACCGACTTCTTACCTGAGTATACAGCCACACTAAACCTTGGCTGGGTCATGGGCGATTACAGCGTCAATGTCTTTGGTAAATACCGCGATAGTATGTGTACGAGCTATGCCAATCGATACTATTTCGATACCTGCCAAGACGCTAAAGATGCTGGACAGCAAACCAAAGTATCGAGCATGACAACTTGGAACTTGACGGCAACTTACGCCTTCAATGAGCAAGGTAAAGTCACTTTGGGAGCTATCAATATGTTTGATAAACAACCACCAGCAGATCCGCTGAGTGATACATCACCATTCTATGCCAATGACTATGACAGCCCTCTGGGACGTCAGCTCTACGTTGAAGCCGAATATAACTTCTAACTCAAACCTGGCGCGGCCTAGCCGCGCCTTATTTCTCCACAATTAACAGGTAACGGATATGGTACGTAAGGGATTAAATAACGCCATTGTCAGTTCTCTGTTGCTGACGAGCTCGTTTGCGATAGCTACCTCTACCGATGACGTGGTGTCAGCGGTAGAAAGTAAAAATAACGCAGGGCAAGCATCGCAACAAAAAATTGATCAATACAGCGAACAAACCGACAGCATGCTGGCCGAGTACAAAGCCGTACTGCGTCAGCTCGATAGCATGCGTGTGTATAACAACCAGCTTGAACGAATGGTGAACTCGCAAAATAAAGAGCTCGCATCACTGGAAAAGCAAATTGAACAAATTGATCAAACCGCGATGGAAATCGTGCCGCTGACACTCAAGATGATTGATTCACTCGATCAGTTTGTGCAGCTCGATTTACCTTTCCAATTAGACGAACGGGAAAAACGGATTGCCAGCCTCCGCGAGATGATGGATCGCGCGGATGTCACCACATCAGAGAAGTTCCGTCGCGTGCTCGAGGCTTACCAAATTGAAGAAGGCTTCTCACGTAACATTGAGGCCTACAAAGCCAGTATGGCACGTAATGGTGACACTAAAACCTATGATTTTCTTCGCATAGGTCGAACGGCACTTTTCTTCCAATCGCCCGATGGCGCCGAAACCGGCATGTGGAATAAGCAAACCAATCAATGGGAAGCCTTACCCGAAGGCTACAGTGATGCAATTACGCAAGGGCTGCGGATTGCGAAAAAACAAGCGCCACCCGCATTGATCGAGTTGCCTGTCTTTACAGGGGAGAAGTAACCATGAAAGGAATCAAGTATCTATTTGCAGGGATTGCCGCGGTCACATTATCGCTAAGCCACGTGCAAGCCAATACCTTGGATGAGCTACTCAACCAAATTAAAAGCGAGCGCGTTACCGAATCGCAACAAAACCGCGAACGTGAAGCCGCGTTTTTAGCCGATAAAGAAAACCAAGCGGCGCTATTGGCCAAAGCTAAAGAGGAGCTCGCCTTCGAATCGCAGCGAGGTGAAGATCTCAAAGCGACCTTTGATAGTAATGACAAAACCCTCACTGAGCTTAGTGAGACCCTGCGCCAACGCTCAGGATCGCTAGGTGAGATGTTTGGCGTCGTTCGCCAGTTCTCCGGCGAATTTAACGGCTTGTTCAGCGCCTCTCAAAATGCGGTGCAATTTCCTGAGCGGGAAGCACTGCTAACCAAACTCGCTGAAAGTAAAGAGCTGCCGTCGATTACCGAGCTCGAGCAGTTTTGGCAGATCATTATGGAGCAAATGATCGTCTCAGGTGACACCTCGACCGTACCGGCCACTGTGGTGTACGGCGAAGGCAGCGAAGCCCAAGATGATGTCACTCTGATTGGTGAGTTTAATGCCATTGCCAATGGTAAATACCTGACTTATGAGCCAGAAACCGGCAAGTTTGAAGAATTAGCGCGTCAACCCGTCGATTCGATTCTCTCTAATGTTGCCGCCTTTGAGTCAGCCTCTAGTGACTATGCGCCCTTACATATCGATCCATCACGCGGGGTGATTCTGTCATTACTGGTGCAAAGTCCAAACGTTCAAGAGCGTATCGACCAAGGCGGGATTGTCGGTTATATCATTCTCGCCATGGGTGCCGTTGGCCTGCTCATTGCCCTATTCTGCTATCTGCGTCTATCGGTTATCGGTAACAAAATACGCAAGCAGAAGAAAAGTGAAGAGGCGATTGGTAGTAACCCGCTGGGTGAAGTGATCACGGCTTATAAAGAGCACCAAGGTGCCAGCCTCGAAGATCTAGAAGCCAAACTAGACGAGATCATCATGCGCAATGCACCGAAAATTGAGCGCTTTATCGGATCGATTAAGTTATTTGCATCGGTGGCACCGCTACTCGGCCTACTCGGTACGGTAATGGGGATGATTGGGACCTTCCAGGCGATCACCCTATTTGGTACGGGCGATCCTAAACTGATGGCTGGCGGCATTTCCGAAGCCTTGGTGACTACCATGCTTGGCCTTGTCGTTGCGATTCCTTTGTTGTTCCTCTACACCTTTGTCCACAGCAAAGGTCGTCGACTGGTTCAAACGCTTGAAGAGCAAAGCGCTGGCTTTATTGCGCGTTACCAGGAAAAGCTTCACACCGCTGAAAGCTAAGGAGATATCATGCAATGGATACTCTCTGAACTAGAGTCGATTCGACACTTTCTCGGTATGGGCGGCGATGTCCTCGTCGCCATTTTTATCCTGAGTGTCTTTCTATGGTGTGCATTATTGGAGCGTTGGTTTTACTTTATTTTTGTGGCACCACGCGCGGCCAAGTCGGTCGTCACACAGTGGCAACAACGCAAGGACCATAAAAGCTGGGCGTCTAAGCGGATCCGTGAGGAGCTAGTTTCACAACGTGATATTGAAAACAAGCGCGGACTGCCTATTGTCAAAGTACTGATCGCCATGTGTCCTTTATTGGGCTTACTTGGCACCGTGGTAGGGATGATTCACGTCTTTGATACGTTAGCCGTGGTAGGCACAGGCAGCCCACGAGCAATGGCTTCAGGGATTTCCAAAGCCACTATCCCGACACTTGCGGGCATGGTTGCCTCTTTATCAGGGCTGTTTTTTAGTACCCGGCTGGATCACCTCGCCAAATTATCCACGCGCAAGCTTGAAGATAAGCTTAAGCATGTTACCTCGTAAAAGGATTTAAGGTAGCGATATGAAACGACGTTATAGCAATGAAGGCAATGAAGAAGCGGCAATCGACATGACTCCCATGTTGGATATCGTTTTTATCATGCTGATCTTTTTTATCGTCACCACCTCATTTGTGAAAGAGGCGGGGATAGACGTCAATCGACCCAGTGCCAATACTGCACAAACAGTCAGTAAAGGCAACATCATGGTTGCGGTTGGTCCTGCTGGCGATGTATGGGTGGACAAACGCCGCGTCGATGTTGATGCCGTACGCGCCAATATTGAGCGTTTACGAGCGGAGAGCCCAGAGGGCGCGGTTGTTATCCAAGCCGATCAAGAGGCCAGTGCGGGTGTGGTTGTCGATGTGATGGATCAAATTAAGATGGCCGGCGTCGATAGCATCTCGATTGCAGCGAAAAGCAAGGACTAGCGTATGCGTTATTTGGCGTCAATAGTGATCGCGCTGTTCGTCTCGCTGGGGCTTTTTTGGGGCATGGATAAAATTGTCAACAAAGAACGCCATGAGCTAGCTTCTGATGACGATCAGCGAATCATCGAATTTGTGCGGATCAAACCCGAAGAAACGGTTAAAGAGAAAAAGCGTGAGCTTCCTAAGCCGAAACCGCCGAAAAAGCCACCACCACCACCGGAAATGAAAGTGACATCAACGGTGAAGCCGCAAATGGACCAGGTGGATTTAGATATGCCTGACCTGGATTTACCCGTGAATGTCAGTGGCGGATCGGTGCTGGGGCATTACAGCCAAGGCGGCGGCGGAGTGAGCGGCAACCAAGGGCCGACACCGCTTGCCACCTTCTTACCGCAAATGCCACGTAAAGCGGCACGCGCTGGGCTAGAAAAAGGCACAGTATTGCTTGAGTTTACGGTGAATGAGCAAGGCGGCGTCGAAAACGTGGCGGTGCTCAAAGAAGATCCGCGCCGCATGGGACTTCGCCGCGCGGCGCAAAAAACCGTTAAGCAATGGCGCTTTAAACCTAAAGTAGTGGACGGCGCCCCCGTTAAAGCTCGACTTTCTCAAGAAATAGAGTTTTCAATTAACTAGGATGGCCATCATGGAAAAAAAACTGACACGGATGTTGGCACTGGCCTTATTTGCCGCCAGTTTATCAAGCGCTAGCTATGGTGCGGATACGCCTGAGCTGTCCGATCGCACCTACCGTACCGTGAACAAAGTACAAAAATACATTGCTAACGAGACGTATCAAGAGGCGAAGCAAGAGCTGGCATCGGCACTCGAGCGTCGCGGTAACAAAAATTATGATCAGGCAGTACTTTTACAACAACTCGGCTATATCCATTCTATGGAAGATAACTATGCCAAAGCGGTTACCTATTTCGCCAAAGCGTTAGAAGTTGGCGCCTTGCCCGTTGCGGTCGCGCAGCAAGTGCGGTATAGCTTGGCGCAGTTGTATATGGTGCAAGAAGACTTTGGTAAAACGGTCTCACTCATGCGTCAGTGGTTCGAGATACAACTCGCTGAGGGTGAGGAAAAACCCGACGCCATGAGTTATATGACCTTGGCAAGCGCGTACATACAGCAAGAGCAGTTTAAGCAAGCGATTCCCGAGATAAAACAGGCCATTGCGCTCAGTGATACGCCGAGTGAATCTTGGTATATGATGCTGATGTCGGCCTATTATCAAACCAACGATTTGGCGAACACGGCACAAGTGTTAACGACGCTGACCACCATCAACCCGACGAAAAAGCAATATTGGAAACAACTGTCCGGTATTGAAATGGAAAGGAACAATGAAGCAGCAGCTCTAGCCGCTTTGGAGTCAGCCTATAGCTTGGGGTTACTCGATAAAGAAAAGGAAGTGTTGAGACTGACAGACTTTTTAGCCTACCAGTCGATTCCTTATCGCGCAGCGACAACCCTGGCACAAGCGTTAGACGCTGGCATTGTCGAGCGTACCAATGATCACTTAAAGAAACTCGCGCAGTATTGGCATCAAGCCAAAGAGTTACCGGAAGCGATCGAGGCGTATCGTGCGGCTTATCGTATAGATAATGATCCAAAAACCAAACTAAAGATTGCCCGACTGATGGTACAAGACCAACAGTACCAAGCAGTCATTCCCTTTGCGGACGACAATCAAGATATCGCTGGAGATGTACGCGCAGAGCTCGAGTACTTAAAAGGCATGGCGTATTTTGAGCTTGAGAATAACCAAGCGGCGCTGAAAGCGATGAAGCAGGCGGCGCAGTCTGAGTCACTCAAACCGATGGCGTCGCCATGGATCGCTTTTTT
This sequence comes from Salinivibrio sp. SS3, assembly GCF_001722105.1. Classification (NCBI taxonomy): domain Bacteria; kingdom Pseudomonadati; phylum Pseudomonadota; class Gammaproteobacteria; order Vibrionales; family Vibrionaceae; genus Salinivibrio; species Salinivibrio sp. SS3. Next base: position 133,732 of record NZ_MEBQ01000012.1, read on the forward strand.
GAGTAACAGTTAAATCCCACCACTGCCGTTTCGGCTTACGTTGAACCTTTTTCGACGCCGAGCATTTTGTGCTCGGTTTTTTTCTATGTATTGACACACCCACTGACAATGATGTCGGGAGAATCACGATGACAAACAAAACCAAATGCCTGTCAGCGGCTGCACTGGCCATGACGGTTGCAACCGCACACGGCGCTGAGCAAGCGGATCCTTTCCTGTGGCTTGAGGACGTCGAGGGCAAAGATGCGCTCGAATGGGTCAAAAAACACAATAACCAAACCGACGCATATTTAGAAAAAAAATCGCAGTATGATGCCTTTTATGCAGACAGTTTGGCCGTGCTTAACGCACAAGATCGGCTTGCCTACCCGACACGACGGGGCTCCTTCTACTATAATTTTTGGCAAGATAATACCCATGTTAAGGGCATTTATCGACGCACATCGGCGCAAAGTTATGCACAAAAAGCGCCTGAGTGGGAAATCGTCATTGATATCGATGCCCTGGCACAGCAAGAGCAAAAAGATTGGGTGTTAAAAGGAGTCGATTGCTACGCACCTGACTACCAGCGCTGTATGGTCGCCCTCTCACTCGGCGGCGCCGATGCGACGGTGAAACGTGAATTCGATATGCTCGACAAGGCATTTGTCCATGATGGCTTTACACTGCCCGAGGCCAAAAGCGGGACCACCTGGCTGGATCGCGATCATTTGCTCGTAGCCACTGATTTTGGGCCCGATAGCTTAACGGACTCGGGCTACCCACGCACCATCAAACAATGGCAACGGGGCACACCTTTATCGGAAGCGACAACCTTATACCAAGGCGCTACCGACTCGGTCTCCGTCAGCGCCATGACGTTACGTGATAGCCACAGCCGAGTGACGTTAATTGCAGAGGGTATGACCTTTTATTCGCAAAAGCTCTTTTGGCTAAACGCAGACGATCTGGTGCCGTTGGCATTACCCGCAGATAGTGAAGTCATGGGTTATTTTGAGGGGCAATTGTTTTTCCAGCTAAAATCTGACTATCGCCAAGGAGAACGCACCTTCCCGCAAGGCAGTGTTGTCTATGCCTCAATGACAGAGCTTGCCAAGCCGACCCCGGCTTATCAATTACTTGTCAAACCAACGGCGTCTGCCAATATTGAAGCGCTAGACGTCACGGCCGAGTACCTTGTGGTCAGCTGGCTCAATGATGTTACGTCGCAAATACAGCTATTCCGTCCACAGGATACTGGCCAGTGGCACACTCAGACGGTGGCAATAGAAGATAATGCAACGCTTTCGGTCTTTAATGCGACGCCTGAGCACCATGACTTTTTTGTCGACGTAGCCAGCTTTCTGATCCCACCCTCGATTTATCAAGTGACCCCAGGTCGCCAAGATCCCCGCGTGATTAAATCGACTAAAGCCAAGTTTAATGCGGACGATCTTCAGGTGACACAGCAGTTTGCAACATCAAAAGATGGCACCGCCATTCCTTATTTTATCGTGGCGAAAAAGTCACTCGACCTGGATCAATCCCACCCGACATTGTTATATGGTTATGGTGGATTCGAGGTCAGCTTGACACCGCACTACAGCGCGGTAACGGGGAAAAATTGGCTCGAGAAAGGGGGCGTTTATGTCCTCGCCAATATACGCGGGGGCGGTGAATATGGGCCCGCTTGGCATCAAGCGGCTCTTAAAGATCAACGCCACAAAGCCTATGAAGATTTTGAAGCAGTGGCAGAAGCATTGATCGCGTCCAAAATCACCTCACCAGCCCATCTTGGCATTCAAGGCGGGAGCAACGGAGGACTTTTGGTCGGCGCAACCGCGATGCGACGGCCCGAGCTTTACAACGCGGTCGTGTGCCAAGTGCCCCTATTGGACATGCGTCGCTTTAACCAGTTGCTGGCCGGTGCCAGCTGGATGGCAGAGTATGGAAACCCAGACAACGATGATGACTGGGAATACATTCGCACTTATTCGCCATATCATAATATTGAAGCTGAAACGGCTTACCCGCGCATATTTTTTACCACATCAACCCGCGATGATCGCGTTCATCCTGGCCATGCACGCAAAATGGTCGCGAAAATGCAGGAGATGGGGCATGACGTGCTCTATTTTGAAAATATGGAAGGCGGGCATGCAGGCGCATCCAACAATACCACCCGTGCCAAGATGCTCGCGCGGACCTATACGTATCTCGCCGACCAGCTCGGCATGGAGTAAGTCTTAGATGGCGTCCGTCAACCATGAATCACCCCATTGATTAAGGGTTGGTAATTTTCAGCAATCCTCTACAATTGGTGCGACTATGCCGAGCATGCCAATGCTCGGCTTTTTTCACCCTATTAATGTAAAGAGTGCCTGATGGAGTCTGCTTCTCGCGCAAAACGCTTGTTCTCGACCACCCTACCCATGCTGTTTGGCGTACTGTCACTGATGAGTTTTCAACTTGTCGATAGTGCCTTCATTGGTCAGTTGGGCGTGCTCCCCCTCGCGGCACAAGGCTTCACCTTGCCCATTCAGATGATCATTATCGGCATTCAAGTCGGACTCGGGATTGCGACCACGGCGGTGATCTCGCGCGCGCTCGGGGCCGATCAGTGTCGCTATGCCAAACAACTAGGCGGCCTGATTTTATTTATTGGCACCACAGGCGTGGCATTGTTTGCCGGCTTGCTCTATGCCTTACGCCACCCGATCTTGATGTTGCTCGATGCGCCAGACAAAGTATTTCCGGTGATTGATAGCTACTGGCAAATTTGGTTGGTCAGTGCCTGGACAGGCGCGGTGCTTTACTTTTTTTATAGCCTAGCACGCGCTAATGGCAACACCATGTTGCCGGGCTCCATGATGGTGGTCACCAGCTTATTAAACCTTGCGCTCGACCCGGTGTTTATCTTTTGGCTCGATTGGGGCATTAATGGCGCGGCAGTCGCCACCTTAATTGCGTTTGGCTCGGGCATCGCCATTGTCGCGCCCCGCGTGTTTAGTAAAGGTTGGGTTTCGTTTGACTGGCAAGACTTAGACATCACACAAAGTGTGCGCTCGATTGGCCACATTATGGGACCGGCGATGATCAGCCAGCTGCTGCCGCCGGTGTCATCTATGCTGGCCACCAAGCTGCTCGCCAGCTTTGGCTCAGCGGCAGTCGCCGCCTGGGCACTGGGCTCGCGCTTTGAGTTTTTCGCGATTGTCTCGGTGCTGGCATTAACTATGTCGATGCCACCCATGGTGGGTCGTTTGCTGGGTAAAGGCGATCTGACCGAAGTCCGCCATTTGGTCAAGTTAGCCTGTCAGTTTATTCTCGGCTTTCAATTGCTGATTGCCGTAGTGACCTGGCTTGCCGCCGCTCCCCTCGCCGACTTGATGACCAGCGATCAACAAGTTACCGATATCTTGCACACTCACCTTACGCTAGTGCCGTTTAGCCTGGGCGCTCTGGGGGTGTGTATGTTGATGGTGTCGATTACCAATGCATTAGGCCGCTCATACACCGCGCTGACCATTTCTGCGCTTCGCCTATTTGCGTTTTTCCTGCCCTGCCTCTGGCTGGGGGCACAAATTGGCGAGCTGTTTGGCCTGTTTGCCGGTGCCTTAATCGGTAACCTCCTTGCGGGCGCCGTGGCTTATGCCATGTACCGACGTACGCTGGCTAAACTAATGGCGAGCGAGTAGATAGCCAAAACGTTAACCTTGGGGCATCGGCTCAGTTCGCACACAGACACGCCGTCAATCCATCCCTGGAGGCTCCGCCGCGCCATCCATGGCGCGGAGGGTCTGCTCAGCGAAATAAGCCGAACCGAACCCTCTCTAGCGTTTGCCCCCAACAAAAAAGCCCGCTACTAACAGGCGGGCTCAAAGGATAAATACTGTTAACGCGCGGGGTTAATAACCCAGTTGCGTTAAGGTAACTTCAATGTCTTTACCGTCGCTGTCGGTTAAGGCTTTGACCGCCACGTTAGGACGGTTGGTAAAGAAGCCATCCACGCCACGCTCACGGTAACGGATCAAATCTTCGCGATCGTCCAGGGTATACATGTGCATCAGCAAGCCTTTTTCATGGCTCATATCCACCATCCAAGACTTCGCCAAGTCCATATAGCTAAACTGGCTTGACCAAGCATCATCAAAGTTGGCTTGGGTGCCCGACGGCCCCACACCGATGGCACCGTGCTCCTTGGCATAATCCAACCATTCTGCGTAGCTGGCTTTTGAGGCCACTTCTTGACGCGCGTAGTACTGGGCGTAAGACTCATCATCCGCTTTCGGCGCGCTGTCTTTAGTGGGAATGTAGCCATCACCTGCCCACAGCAGCAAGATTTTTGGCACATTCGGCATCACATCCTGCAGCGCTTCAAGGCTCGATTTGTTAAAAGTCTGTAGGATCACTTTGCCCTTGGCGTCCTTATCTAGCCAACCGTGTTGGGTTAAATCTTGTTTCAAATCCTGCTCAATCCCTGGGAAGAACTCCGGCACCTTGGTTTCAATATAAAGCCCGGGCTGATGGGCACAGTTTTCGGCGATTTTACGTACCTGATCTAGCGTTACTAGCTTCAAGCCGCGGAAGCTTTCACGCGCACGCTCTGGGTATGACTGATTAAACCAGCTGCCCGCATCCAGCTTTTCCAGCTCTGCCCAAGTAAAGGTATTGACCGGGTCGCCGGCACGCTCAGGATAGACTGTATCAATATTGGTGTTGCGCTTAAGGTTGTCGTCATGCACCGCGATCAGTTTGCCGTCTTTGGTGCGCTGCAGGTCAAGCTCGAGATAATCGGCGCCCACTTCACAGGCAAGTTGGTAGGCCGGCAAGGTCGACTCTGGCGCATTGTAAGAGTCACCACGGTGAGCAATCACCGCATGATCAGCAATGCCAAGTTGTTCGCTAAGCGTACTGTCACTGGCTTGAGCAAAAGAAGAGAAGGATACGGCACTGGCTACACTCAGGGCGGCAACAGTCACGCTCAGGGTCGTTTTTGATGATGTATTCAAAGGAAACTCCTTAATGTCGTTGAAATTAGCGAGATAATTAAACGCTTGTTCAATTATCGAGACAGCATAGCAAAACCCTGATTCAAAGCGAAAAAAACTAAAAACGCCCACAACAGCGTGGGCGTCAGTACGGCTATGAAGCTAGCGGCCAGAGTGACTCAACCGCCTGCAGAGGGCGTTGGTCGGGATTGGATAAATAGTGGGGGCGCGGTGGCAACCCACTAAATGGCGTCACCGGTTTATTCTCCACACTGTTATAGACAAACATTAAAATCGAACGTGGGTCGTTGGCGATATTATCGGGTGAGCCATGCATCAAGTTACAATCATGGAACACCAAGGTACCGGCTTGTCCCGTTACCGAGGCAATGCCATTGTCTTCTAACAATGCCTCCATGGTCTCTGGCTTGGGCACGCCCAGCATTTGTTTTTTCAGCGACTGCTGATAGTTCTTCTCGCCGGTATTGCCTTCACAAGACGCATAGTGATGGTGCGAGCCGGGGATCACATACAAAGGCCCATTATGCTCGGTGTTATCGGTTAACATTAGCCATACAGTCACGGCTCGCATCCGTGGCATTCCATCCTCAACGTGCCAAGTCTCGAAGTCAGAATGCCAAGGAAACGACTTGCCTTTAAACGCAGGCTTAATATTGACGCGCGATTGCATCAAATATGCATCCGAGCCCAAAATTTGCCGAACTTTATTGAGAATGCGCGGATCGCGTGAGAAGCGATCAATTAAGTCACTGTAGGCAAAGGGTTTAAAAATAGTACGCAGCTCGTCACTATCTGGCTCGGTATATAGCTCTTCATAGCCGGCCATATCATCGCGTAAACGGGCGATTTCACATTTAAGCGGTGCCACCATTTCCGGCATATAGTCATTCATCACCAAAAAGCCTTGGCGATCAAACGTATCCAGATCACGTTGGCTCAAGCTATGCGGTACCTCTGGCTGCGCACCGCCGTACACAACAGGGTCTAGACGTGGGGAGAGGGTTTCTTTTCCATTGACGCGTGAGGGATACAAATCGGGTGTACCTTCCATTATTGACACCTCCTTCATGTCGTTCGTTTTTTAGTGATATCTTCTCTCTTTTTGGGGCCCAAACGGGCATTGAGTGGAATACAGCTTCACATCGGGGCGACTCGATAGAAATCAACCCCGAAGCGAGTTTCGGGAGCAGCCTAACAGGTTAGCAATCGAGAGTGAACCTTTGTCATCCATGCTCGCGGACAAAAGATATCCTCTTCTTTTTAAAGTGAAAAACGAATAGGGACAGTAACCGTTATTGTCAAGCCCGGCAAGGCATCTGGCGGCGTCGGCAACGGGGACGCACGCTGTACCAGCGCCTTAGCTTCTTCGTCCAAACTCTCAAAGCGGCTCGAGGTTTGGAGTTTGACCGATTGCACCTCGCCTTGGCGATTGACGGTAAAGGTTACCCGAGGCGAGCCTTGCTGTTTGAGTCTCCGAGCAAATCGAGGATAGCGCTTATAGTAAGCCAAGTGCGCGTGAACCCGTCGCTGCCAATTCAACTTCGCAACCTTTCCCTTTACGGTTAGCTGTCCTTGCGCTGGGCCTGTCACTTTTTCACTGTGTGTTGGCGCATCAAAATGTTTCGGCGCGCTCGCCTCTTGCGCGACCGACGATGCACGTGACGTTTTGGGGTTTTCCTTTGGTTTGGGGCGAGGCTCAGTCGTTTGCACCTTGTGTGTCTCAACCGTTTTTTTCGTCTCTATCGCTTTAGGCTGCTCCTTGGCAGGACGTGGGACAGACTGCGGCTGTTTTTGCACTTGCGCGTTTTTCTCATCTTGAACCACAGGCGTCGCGTTTGGCGTCGACATCACTTTTTCCGGCACCGTCTCAGATGCATGAGCAGGCTGACTGGCGCGTTGCAGTTTGCCCTCTTTCACATCGTGCTGTTCCACCTTTGGGGCTGACACCTCTGGTGCGATGACAGAAATGGCAATCGGCATCGCGGCGGGAGGCGGTGCGAGCGTGCGCGCCGGTGTCCAAAAGTACGCGATCGCCACCCCAAGGTGGAGACTGACGCTCACTGCCGCCCCCACTAACCAGCCTTTTCGCGTGCGGTCTAACTCAAAGCCTTGCGGCAACCCAGCCAATACCGTCATGAGGAACGCGATGCTGACTGCGCAATGCCCACCAGACCGACTTGCTGATAACCCGCTTGACTAAGCGTATTAATGACTTCCAACAGTGACTGATAAGGCAAGGTTTTATCGGCCCGCAAATATAAACGGGTTTGTTTGTTCGCCACCCATTGAGGCAACTTCTGACTGGCTTCCTCAAGGGAGAACGCAGGATGCTCATCAACTTGCAGCATTTGTCCAGAGCCTACAGACAAATACACAGGCTGACTGGGCGATGCATTCGGCTTCGCCGAAGAGGTGGGTAAATCCACCGGCACGCTGACGGTTGCAAGCGGGGCCGCAACCATAAAAATGATCAGTAACACCAACATCACATCGATAAATGGTGTCACATTAATCTCATGGTTTTCTTGTAGTTCATGGTCTGACGAGGAAAATTGAAAGCTCATCTCTCTACCCTGCCTGTCGCCACGCAAGTTCAGTTTGCGCATTGCGCTCACTGTCGAGATCGCGGCTCACCAGTACCAAAATAGCCACCGCTAAATCCCCCATTTGAGCACGATACGCAGCCAATGCACGGATAAAATAGTTGTAAACAATCACAGCTGGGATCGCCGCGACCAAGCCAAGAGCCGTTGCTAGCAGGGCTTCAGCAATCCCGGGGGCCACCACGGCTAAATTAGTCGTTTGCGTATGCGCAATGCCAATAAACGCATTCATGATCCCCCACACGGTACCAAACAGCCCCACAAAGGGAGCCACGGACCCGATCGATGCCAGCACCCCTGTGCCGCGATTCATCATGCTAGCCTGTGCTACCTGTACCCGCTCCAACCGTGCTTGTACCCGCTCTTTAACGCCTTGACTGACTGCATCTACTTGTTCGGATAGGGCAAGCTCGGTTTGCGCCGCACTAAGAAACGCCAGCCCAGTGCCCTGATGACATGATGCCGCCGCTTTGGCCGCCGCAAAGCTTTCAGCGTGAGCGCAAAGTGACACCAGTGGCGCTAAGCGGCGACGCGCACGACCGAGTTGCCACTGCTTAGTGACGAGCACAGCCCATGTCACGCCGGAAGCCGCCAGCAATATCAGCATGACCGCTTTAACGATAGGATCCGCAGCCTGATACATACCGAGCGGAGACAGTGCATCAACGGACAAATGGGTGGCCTGCGAGCCTGAAGCGGTCACCATTGACCCGCTCTCCGCAGGTGCCGTGGATTCACTCGCCTGCACATGCACCGTGATGACCAAGAGCCACAGCCCCAGTCCTATCCAATATCGCTTCATTTTGAGTCCTTATTATCCATGCGTAATACGCCATATCGGTTATCTACCCGCTATACCGAACGAATAACGAAAACCCGTAAAAATTTTTAAAATTGTTTTTCAAACTGGACTTGGATGCGCGTGTAATCAAGGCTATAGAGCCAATCAACATTGCTTCGTGTTTGATGATACTGGCCTGTGATCACCGGAGAAAAACCCGCCACAGTTAGGGTAGGCAGGCGCAAACTCAATACCAGCGTATGTTGAATATCATGCCGCTTATCCCCCAACATGGCGTTGTATTCTTGATAGTTACGATCTTGATAGGCATAACTAAACAGGCCATCGAGTTCGGGCGTCGGCTGAAAACTCACTCCGACTCGTCCTCCTAGGCTGTGCCAGTCAAAGACAGTATCCTCACTTTGGCTATCCGTGTAGTTTGCACCGATAAAAGCTAACCAGTTGGGATGAAGCTGAGAGAACCATGTTGCAGACAAATAGGTTTCCTGCCCCGACAGCGCCTTCAGCTGTGCGCCTTGATAACGGATATCTTTGCTGACAACCGTTCCCTTAAATGTCGATGCAGGAGTAAGGATACGTAGGTAGTCAAGGTTGACACCAAAGGTATGGGAAATCCACGAGCCTCCTTGCCAAGTGCCTTCCAATAAAGGGCCTATTGAGAGTTGATTCGCCGCATTTTGATACCGATACCCAATCAACCACTGGGTGTCCCACTGGTTATAGGTATCATTTTTATCGTAATCCGCACCATATGCCATGCCGCGGATAAAGCCATGGTGATGACCAGACACAGCCCATGTTTTTGCTGCCGAGAGCGTGGCTCCCCAGCCATAACTGGCAATCGCGTCCGGCGTTTTTCGTACGTAAGCACACCCTGCAGCCACCGATAGCAAACAGGTTTCACTGTGAGACGTTTTATTGATATTGGTGTGATACTCAGGCCCAATCGCCAACGAGCCTTGCCATGACTGACGCAAAGATAGTGCTTGTAAATAGGCCGAGACGGTTCGCTGAACACCAGCAGCGTGAGGCATACCGGCAATGCTTGTCGCGATAGCCTCAAAGTACTGTTTAGCCTCACGGCTTTGGTAATCTTCAAATAACACGCGCGCTAGTGATAACTGCGCCAGTAAAAAATCAGGCTTAAGCTTAAGTAGAGCTTGATAGGAATGCGCGGCTTGGGCGAGGTTTCCTGCCTGTCGGGCTAAGCCCCCCTTGGCATAAAGAATTAACATCGCATCATGGCCGGGTAATGTTTGATAGTAAGGCAGCCATTCAGCCACCCTATCCCAAGCGTGTTGTCGTATCGCTTGGTAGAGCGCTCTTCCCAATGCATTCACATCCAATGTTTCTAAAGGAACATGCCATGATGGTGTGCTGGGCAGTGCTAAATCGGCCTCTGCCAGCGCTTTGTCTTCCGACTGTTTTTGTTGTTGTCTCTGACGTTGTTCAATACGAAGGTCTGTTTCGGATTGGCTACTGAATACCAACGTGGGCGTGATCATCAAGCTAATAACGCCGACGAGTAAATAAAACCGCATGCAACACCCGCAAATAAAAAGCAGAGGCACATCGCCTCTGCATCATAAAAAATAAACGCTATTTTTTGGTGCCGCCAAAGGCGGTATTGAGATCGCGGTCGGCAAAGGTTGCAATCCCAGCAAGGGCTGCGGCGTCTGCACCAAAGAAATGGCCTTGTGTGTCCCCTACAACCCCTGGACCACTACGTAAAGCATGCGCGTCACCCTTAAACGCTGCAGTTTTCGCATCAATATCTGCATCAATGCTTAGTTTCATCGCAGCATTACTGATGGTGCCGCGAACGGTTTTAGCGGAAAAGTCTGCGTTAAACTCACCAGTCAATGCATTATTGCCAGTAAAGCGATTCAAGCCAGTCACTGCATAAGATGCCGTGCCCGATGAGGGCAGACTCGTTTGGGTGTTATCGCCCGCATAATACACACTGCGATCTTGACCATTACCGGCAAAGTCTTGCGACCATTCACCAAACCACACGTCGCCCGCACCGGCCTGCGCAAAGTTAAACACTCCCGCATCCCCGGCATGTGATGTGCCATTGGTGTAAATGTCGCCTTGCTTTTGGGTACTGATGGCACGGGTCACCCCTTCAAAGTCCACTTTGAATTTCGAGGAGATACGGTTGTCATTACCAATCCCCGCCTTACCCATTGTATGGGGGCCAAAAGGCACATTGGATGTGCCGACTTCAATATTGGCGTCATCGCTTTGTGTGCCAACAATATTAGCCAAAGCAGATGTGGTAGTTAAAATGGCACTTAGTGCTATCACGACGGTTTTGTAAGGCATAATGTGACTCCTAGGTAAATGATTTCAACGTCCAGCAAATTATTTGCTTCATCCTCTTTACCGTTCAGTTCAGGCAAACCCGTAACCGCGTCGTTAAAATTTTGCTTTTAGCATCAATTTAATAGTCCGCCCTGGCGCCGGTACACTGGAACGCACCAGTGGGTCAATGTGGTAGACATCGGTTAAATTGGTCCCTACGACTTCAAGCGCGATGTGGCGTGATAGCTGATAATTGGCAAATGCATCAAACGTTAAGGTATCGTCGCGCTGGACCACCTCATCTGACTTGGCTTTGGCAAGGTACGCGCCTTTGATCCCAGCTTCTAACTGACGATTTAAAAAGCGATGGCCCAGTTTCAGCGACGTCGACCACGCTGGGGGGACTTGCGATTCTAAATATCCGCCAGGAAAACCGCCAAACAAACAATTGCGATAATATTCTGGCTCGTCGGGGCGATAACGTGTGACGACGGAGCTCTCATCACAGACTTGATTGGTGAGCATGTAAGCGCCATTTAAATCGGCAAACCAATCACCATCATCGTAGTTCGCTTGCAGCTCCAACCCTGCCAGCGTCTGCGAATCAATATTGCTAAAGCGCAGCATGTCATCTCGCTCGATCACGTTTTCAGTGAGGTGGTGAAAGTAAGCCAGTTTCAGATCACCGTGAGTAAAATGATGAATGTAGCCTAACTCGTGATTCACCGTTGCTTCGGGTTTGAGGCTGGTATACGCATTATTTAACGCGGAAAAGCTAAGTGTGCTTTCAAAGAGGCTTGGAAAGCGCAACATTTGGCTGTAGCGATAGTAAATACGGTCTTGCGGCGTGGGAGAAAATGCCACGGAGGCAAACGGTGACCAACCCTGCCCGTGATCGTGTGTTTTGGGACGCATATTCACTTTGGTATTCAATTGATTGGTCGCACGACACGTCCCTTCAATGTAGTTGTCGGGTAATAGTCCGTTAGCAGGGTCACAGGGGTTTTGCGCACGGCTATATTTACCATTTCCATCATGTAACCAAGCTTGTGTGCGCTCTTCAATTTTACCTTCTTCGCGCAGCTTGGCTTCTTCTTCTGCAAGATCAACCAATATCTGGCTTTCAGGCACCCCAAAAAATTCCAAACTTTCGCGATAACGGTCCAACCTCGCCTGAATTTCAGCCTCACTCAAGAACACCCGCACTTTATAGCTGGCTTCAAGCCCCGGCGAGACAGCCTGCTGCGTGAACAGGGTATCGCCCCCTTCGGCTTGGCGCGCTGCAAGGAAGTCATCTTTAACATCAAAGCCTTGAAACTTCACACCAGCGTTAAGCGTCCATTGGGTATGTGGCTGCCAAGTGGCTTGTAAGCTGGCATCAAATTCTTGATAGGTCCCTTCTTGTGGAAAGTGCACCCAACCATCGGCTTTGTTCGCATCATAAGTATCATCAGAACGTTGCTCTCGGTATTGATATCGTCCTGCGGCAGTAATAGATAAGGTGTCACTGAACGCCATGGTATTGCTGATATTCAGGCCAATACGGCTATCTTTTGCATTGGACGCAGCAGTATTGCGCAACAGGGTGCTGTAGCCCGGTAACAGGTCATGGTTATTGGCATAGTTAGGAAACCCACCTCGGGTATTGGAATCGCTGACGGTGTAGGTGGTCCATAACTTGGCCGTTAAATCAATCCAAGGGTCCTTTGGCGACCAATGATAATCAAGGTTATAAGCTTGCGCTCGCACGCGGCTAAGTGGCCATTGCGCCATTTTATTGCCATCGACTAAGTCACCAGAGCGGCTCGCCATGATCTCACCATACTCGGCATCGGTGTAGCGCGCGCCAAGGCTCAATTGCTGCGCGCCCTCGAAAAGGAATGTACTTTTCAGCAACACAGATTCGGTTTCGCTGGACGTATTGGGAATTTCCGCGCCCGGCAGATGGCGCAGCGCCAAGGTCTCTGGATCGATCTTGGTCATATAGGCTTCTTTCGAATCGCCGCTTTTATAAAAACCACTATCATGTTTGCCCCCATAATAATTGCCTTTATAGCGATAAGCGTAAGCAGCTAACCATTCCATGCTTTCGCCTCGTTTCGCCAGCGCAAGACGGTAAGCGTAGTCATCCCCCGAGAAAGGATTGTTGTTCTTGTTGTGGCTCATCGGCTGCCAAAGCGAAGGATCGGCGTAAGGGTATTGTGGCGTGGACGGAAACCCGTCGACTTCTCGATAGTCTTGCCCTGTGTATAAGGTCCCTAACGTGGGCGCAACCGCATTGTTGCTACCTTCAATCAAGAACTCACCGCCAAAGTCTTTTCCCGGCAGCAAAATATCTTGCGCAGAGAGGGTATTGACGATCACCGCGCCGCCTGTGGATGTTTTGACATTCGCCACAGTATTGGGGCCTTTGATGACCTGCACACCACCAATTAAGTTGGGATCAATATAGCTGCGATTCGAGACACCGCGATAGCCACGCCAGACAGTCAGCCCTTGCTCTGTACCATCAATGAGAACAGGCACACGACCCGGCCCTTGGACACCACGAATATTTGGGTCAATGCCTCCGCCGTTGCGCGCATCGCCACTGTACACATTGGGCATACCTTTAAAGAGATCAGCCGCATCTTTACCTTTATATCGCTCAACCTCTTTTTTGCCCGCGTACACCGTTGACCGGTTGTCATCGTAAACAGCATATTTACCCGCTTCATCGCGACTAATCTCCTCTTCCGAAAACGACACATCTAGGGTATCGAGCGTCAGCGACTCTGTGCTGTCGGTAATTTGATAGCTGCCATCGGCTTGTCGGTGTGCCGTCAACCCCGTACTGGTCAGCAGGGTGTTGAGGCCTTGCTCTGGAGTAAACTGTCCGTCGAGCCCCGCACTGTAAAAACCTTCGGACAAACGCGCATCCAGATGAAATTCGATACCCGATGCCAGCGCAAAGGCTTTTAATACCGCATCAAGCTCTCCGGCGGGAATCTGGTAGGTATTTACCGTGTCTGTTTGGGCATAAACGGGGGAATAAAAAGGCACGCCCAAGGTTAACGATAGACACAATATCGATGACTGCAGTTTCACAATACGGCTCCACTTAAGTGAATTGACTAACCGATACACCGAACGAAGGCGTGAGATCCGTAAAGATGAATGTCATTTTTTATTGGGCTGGAATAATTTGCACCCAGAGCGCAGTACGAAAGCGCAGGGCAATAGGCAGAATGGTTTCTAAATTCGCCAGCGTTTGCTGGATATTACGGGTGGAAAATACCCCCGTCACGGTTAGATCATTCAGTTGTGCATCTAAGCGCAACCAGCCTGAGAAATACCGTGAGAGCTCTTCAACCAGCGCCGAAAGCGGCATGCGTTCAGCCACAAGTTTTTGCTCCAACCAACTCACCGCGTGAGTTTCTAAAGGTGCAAGATGCTGCACCTTATTGGCTGTGCATTGCACCGAATGCCCGGCGGGAATGTGACGCAGTTGACCCTGATACGGCTGAATACGCGCGTTGGTCGATAACAATTGTATAGCACTGAAACGCGTAAACTGGCGCACAGCAAGTTGGCCTTGATCCTCAACCCACACCTGACCGTGGGCGGTGAGAACCGATAAAGGCGATGCCGCCTCGAGCATCACTTCACCGCGCTCAAGGAAAATCTGTTTTTTCCCGCCTTGATAATCGACCCACACCCGCGAATCTGTGTTTAACGCGATACGACTCTGATCCGGCAAGGTGAACTGCTTAAGTTCCCCGACTCGGCTTGCCAAGGCAACGCCCTGTTCGTAACGCTGCGCATTGGAGCGCCATGCCAATAAGCACCCTGCGCCAATACCAATGCCACCGAGCACCAAAAACCGCCGGCGCGACAAGCCACTTTGTCGCAATAAGACCGAATGATGTCCCGAGACATCCTGAAGCTGGGATTGCACACCTTCCAGCGCTTGCCATGCCTTTTCATGATGAGGGTGAGCACGTCGCCACTGTGATAGCGCTTGTTTATCCTGCTCAGACACATCGTCCGCCCACATACGGGCCATCCATTGTGCCGCTTGCTCAACCACATGAGGTGATAAAGACGACATCATGAATCACTCTTGCGCGGCGAGTACACAGGCAGCCAGTGCCTTGGCAACATATTTCTCTACCGAGGAAACCGAGACAGAAAGCGCCTTTGCGATGTCTTTATAGCTCATTCCCTCGAGCTGGCGCATCAGCAAAGCCTGCCGCACCTTGACCGGTAAATGCCCTAATAACGCATCAACCGCCACCAAGGCTTCCATGGTTTGTTGGTGTTGCTCGGGCGAGCTGGCCATGAGTTCTGGCTGCGCTTGCAGATAGTCTAAGTAAGCTTGCTCAACGCGACGACGGCGATACCAATCGATGATCAAGCCTTTGGCGATATGGGTAAGGTAAGCACGCGCACTGTCTGTATCAGGCAAACGGCCAGAGTTAAGCAAACGCAAATAGGTGTCTTGAACTAAATCTGCCGACGTTGACGGGCAACCCATTCGTCGCTGAATAAAGCCCGAAAGCCAGCGCTGATGTGACACATACAGCGAGGTAACACCCTGATGTAACGCCTGCTGACTCCCTATCATTGAATGTGCTCCCTACATCTAAACCGACCACTAAATACAAACGCTAACAATTATCATTAATAATTGCGTATATGCAAGCATGTTCTAGATAGAGCCATGCTTTATCGACTCAGCGCACAGTTTGTGTCACACCGGCAATCGCGCACGCGTGTATCGAGTCAGTAACTTCACGCTCTAGCGTTCAAATCCCCGCCGGTTCGTGCTACCCTGCGCGCCTCCCACGGGGAACAACTATCTATTCGTCGATCGACGCCTGTACGTATACGCTATACTGCGGATGGGCATCAGCCAGTGAAAGTGATCAATCCATGAGCCAAGGTACGCTTTACATTGTTTCCGCCCCAAGTGGTGCGGGCAAATCTAGTCTGATTTCAGCGCTGCTGAATGATAACCCTCGCTATGACATGAAAGTGTCTGTGTCTCACACGACGCGCGCTATGCGTCCTGGTGAAGAAAACGGTGTGCATTATCATTTTGTCTCCGAGGAAGAATTTCAGTCACTGATTGCACAGGAAGCGTTCTTAGAGCACGCGCAAGTGTTTGGCAATTATTACGGCACCTCGCGCGTATGGATTGAAAAAATGCTTAATAATGGTGTCGATATTTTTCTCGATATCGATTGGCAAGGCGCTGAGCAAATTCGTCAGCAAATGCCGAACAGCAAGAGTATTTTCATTTTGCCACCCAGCCGTGAAGAGTTAGAACGACGCCTCACGACACGTGGCCAAGACAGTGAGGAAGTGATTGCGCAACGCATGCAGGAAGCACGCACCGAGATCTCTCACTATGCTGATTATGATTACCTGATTATTAATGATGACTTTGATGTCGCATTGATGGATATTAAGGCCATCATCCGTGCCGAGCGGATGGCACAAGCCAAACAAGCCAGCAAGTATCATACAATGATCGACGAACTGTTGGCTGACTAACCACCACATTGAGACGTGGCCATTGCCCCAGCCAACGCTGGCAATAGGTCGCGGCCTTTTGTATACTTTTCGGTCATTTTGAATGACCTATTGATGACATAGCTGGAGTCCTTCATGGCACGCGTAACTGTTCAAGACGCCGTTGAAAAAATTGGTAACCGCTTCGATCTCGTTCTGGTTGCGGCTCGCCGCGCCCGTCAAATGCAAACGGGCGGCAAAGATGCCCTCGTCGCAGAAGAAAACGACAAGTACACAGTGATCTCTTTGCGTGAAGTTGAAGAAGGACTGATCAACAAAGAAGTCCTCGACGCACGAGAGCGTCAGGAGAAGCAAGAGCAAGAAGCCGCTGAAATGGCCGCGGTAAGCACCATTTCTGGTCAACGTTAAACGCTGCATTTATCAGGGACAGGCCGTTTGTATCTATTTGATAGCCTGAAAGAAGTTGCTAGCCAGTATTTGCCGGAGTCACAGCTTGAAGCGCTTCGGCAAGCTTACCTAGTAGCCAGGGATGCCCACGACGGGCAAACCCGCTCAACCGGCGAACCTTATATTATTCACCCCATCGCGGTGGCACGGATCTTGGCAGAAATGCGCTTGGACTGTGAAACCTTGATGGCGGCATTGCTGCATGATGTGATTGAGGACACTGAGGTGACCAAAGACGATCTGCAGCAACGCTTTGGTGATGTGGTAGCCGACTTGGTGGACGGGGTGTCTAAGCTTGATAAGCTTAAATTCCGCGATCGCAAAGAGGCCCAGGCCGAGAACTTCCGCAAAATGGTCATGGCGATGGCCCATGACATTCGCGTGATCCTGATAAAACTGAGTGACCGCACCCACAATATGCGTACCTTGGGCGCCCTACGCCCAGATAAAAAGCGCCGTATCGCCCGTGAAACGCTAGAAATCTTCGCGCCCCTCGCCCATCGTCTGGGTATCCATAATATAAAAGTCGAGCTTGAAGAGCTCGGCTTTGAGGCCTTGTACCCCAATCGCTACCGCGTGCTTAAAAAGGTGATCGCGCAAGCGCGGGGCAACCGCAAAGAGATGATCCAAAAAATCCATGCGGAAATTGAAGGCCGCTTGGAAGATGCAGGGATTAAAGCCCGTGTGTTGGGCCGAGAGAAAAACCTCTACTCCATCTATAACAAGATGAAGAACAAAGAGCAGCGTTTCCACACCATCATGGATTTGTACGCGTTTCGGGTGATTGTGGGTGATCTCGATACCTGCTACCGCGTGCTGGGGCAAATGCATAACTTGTATAAGCCACGCCCAGGCCGGCTCAAAGACTATATCGCGGTGCCCAAAGCCAACGGGTATCAATCACTGCACACCTCTATGATTGGCCCGCATGGTGTCCCGGTGGAAGTACAAATTCGTACCGAAGACATGGATCAAATGGCGGATAAAGGGGTCGCGGCACACTGGGCATACAAAAGTGGCACCGACAGACCCTCTGGCACCACCGCGCAAAAACGGGCGCAGCGTTGGATGCAGAACATTATCGAGCTGCAGCAAAGCGCCGGCAGCTCGTTCGAATTTATCGAGAGCGTCAAATCGGATCTCTTCCCCGACGAGCTGTACGTCTTTACCCCCAAAGGGCGGATTGTCGAGCTGCCTGTCGATGCCACTGCGGTCGACTTTGCCTATGCCGTCCACACCGATGTCGGCAACACCTGTGTTGGGGCAAGGGTTAATCGTCAGCCTTACCCGCTGAGCCAGCCGCTCAAAAATGGTCAAACGGTTGAGATTATCACCGCACCAGGCGCGCGTCCTAATGCCGCTTGGCTCAACTATGTGGTCACCGCGCGGGCACGGACGAAAATCCGCCAGGTGCTAAAAACCATGCGCCGAGAAGAGTCGGTCACCCTAGGGCGTCGCCTGCTCAATCACGCGCTCGGAGAGAAAAACCTAGCGGATATTAATCCTGAACGCGTTGACGCTGTACTGAGCGACTTGAAGCTCAAAACCAGTGACGACTTACTGGCATCGATTGGTCTTGGCGAACTCATGAGCGTGGTGATCGCTCGTCGCTTGCTAGATCAAGATCCGGCCGCCCCTACCGAAGGCAAAATGCCGATTCGTGGTGCGGATGGCATCTTGGTGACTTATGCCAATTGCTGTCGCCCGATCCCAGGTGACCCCATCATTGCGCATGTCAGCCCAGGTAAAGGCTTGGTTATCCACCGTGAAACCTGTGCCAACATCCGCGGCCACCGCCAAGAGCCGGATAAATATATGCCGGTCGAGTGGGCGGACGATTTTGAACAAGAGTTCAGCACCCGGGTACGCGTGGATATGCAAAACCACCAGGGAGCATTGGCCGACCTCACCAATACCATCGCCGCAACCGGATCCAATATCCAAGGGTTAACCACCGAAGAGCGCGATGGTCGCCTATACACTATCTTTGTTCGCTTAACGACCAAAGACAGAGTGCATTTGGCCAACATTATGCGTCGCCTTCGCGTGATGCCTAATGTGGTGAAAGTGAGCCGCCAGAAAAACTGAGTGCCCCAACCCATCATTACCTGTCGCCCGCCCTTTGGCGGGCGTCACCGTTTTTTGCCTGTTATTGACGGAATTGAATCATGACCCCTGAACGCTTTGAACGCATTCATCAGGTCTTGGCCCAACGCCAGCCTGATCTCACTGTCTGCATGGAGCAAGTTCACAAGCCCAATAATATTTCCGCCATCATTCGCACGGCCGACGCGGTAGGCATTCACCGCATGCATGCGGTATGGCCAGAAGGCACCAAGATGCGCACCCTCGGCGGCACATCGGCCGGCTCGCGCAACTGGATAGATGTGGTCACTCACAACACCACGGAAGAAGCCTTTGATGCCATGCACGCCCAAGGGATGCAGGTGTTAGTCACTAACTTGTCGGATACCGCGGTCGATTTTCGCGAGATCGACTACACCCGTCCGACGGCCATCGTGCTGGGGCAAGAAAAACAAGGCATCAGTCGCGAAGCGCTCGACAAAGCGGACCAAGACATCCTCATTCCTATGGTAGGTATGGTACAGTCACTCAATGTGTCAGTGGCCAGTGCCTTGATTTTGTACGAAGCACAGCGCCAACGCCAAGCGGCTGGCATGTATCAGTTGGATAAGACACGCTTGCCCGACCACGAGGTTCACCACATTTTGTTCGAGCGTGGTCACCCGGTGCTTGCCCGCGTGGCAAAACAAAAAGGCTTGCCTTATCCTCCCTTAGATGAACACGGTCAAATTGTGGCCGACGAGGCGTGGTGGGCACAGATGCAGGCGGCCAAACATCCACGTTAGTCCGACACGCGAGCCAGAGCGAACCCATAGAGAAACGGATGCGATCTTCGATGCTAAGTGCGGTGACTGTTGATACCTTAAGTGGCGTTGGCAGCAAAATGGCAGAAAAACTGGCAAAAATAGGCCTGCATACGGTGCAGGATGTTTTATTTCACCTGCCTTATCGTTATGAAGATCGCACCCGTGTGTGGCCGGTCGCCAGCCTCTTACCCGGCCAACATGCCACCATCGAAGGCGAAATCACCCACAATGACACCGTGTTTGGTCGCCGCCGGATGCTCACGGTTCGGGTGCAAGATAACAGTGGCGCGTTAACGCTGCGATTTTTCAACTTTAATGCCGCAATGAAAAACAGTTTAGCCGTAGGTAAGCAAGTAAAAGCCTACGGTGAGCTCAAGCGCGGAAAGCACGGGCTGGAGATCATTCACCCCGAGTATCAGGTATTTTCCGAGCCTACCGAGTTGGTGATGGAAGAAACCCTCACCCCCGTGTACCCCACCACGGAGGGGCTGCGCCAAGCGACGCTGCGTAGCCTGACCGATCAAGCCCTGGCTTTGTTAGACAAAAGTGGCGTCGACGAGCTGCTGCCCGAGGGCTTGTACGATAGACAACTTTCGCTGCGCGATGCATTACACCTTTTGCATCGTCCGCCGCCCGAGACCGTGTTGGAAGACTTACTAGCAGGGCAACACCCTGCTCAACGACGCTTAATCATTGAAGAGCTCCTTGCCCAGCATCTGTCGATGCTGTCTGTGCGTCATCATGCCCAACAAGTGAAAGGCTTTGCCCTCGCGCCCAGTCAGTCATTAGGGCAGCGTCTTTTAGATAACCTGCCTTTCACTCCCACCGGCGCACAAACCCGGGTGGTGAGCGAGATCAGCGCCGATTTGGCCAAGCCGTTTCCGATGATGCGCCTCGTGCAAGGCGATGTGGGGGCAGGTAAAACCTTGGTCGCTGTGCTGGCCGCCTTGCAAGCGATTGAACAAGGCCATCAAGTTGCGTTGATGGCACCGACCGAGCTATTGGCCGAACAACACGCCACTAACTTCGCTCAGTGGCTCGAACCACTGGGCATTCAAGTCGGTTGGCTGGCCGGCAAGCTAAAAGGGAAAGCGCGGGAGCAAACCCTAGCAAGCATCGCTGACGGCGAAGCGAAAATGGTGGTCGGTACCCATGCTTTGTTTCAAGCGAGCGTCCAGTTCGACAGCCTAGCGTTAGTCATTATTGATGAACAACACCGCTTTGGCGTTCATCAACGTCTCGCGCTGCGTGAAAAAGGCGAGCAGCAAGGCGCCCATCCGCACCAGCTTATCATGACCGCGACCCCTATTCCCCGTACCTTGGCGATGACCGCGTATGCGGATCTTGAAACGTCCGTCATCGATGAATTACCCCCGGGGCGCACACCCATCCAAACCGTCGCCGTCCCCGACACCCGCCGAGACGATATCATCGCCCGCGTCAGTGCTGCTTGTGCAGCCGGTCGACAAGCGTATTGGGTGTGCACCTTGATTGAAGAGTCCGACGCCTTAGAAGCGCAAGCCGCGGAAGACACAGCCACCGCGCTTAAAGAAGCCCTCCCCAACCTGGAGATTGGCTTAGTTCACGGGCGAATGAAAGCGGCAGAAAAGCAAGCGGTCATGGAAGCGTTTAAGCAAGGCGAGTTACAGTTATTGGTGGCGACAACGGTTATTGAAGTGGGCGTCGATGTCCCTAACGCCAGCCTAATGATTATCGAAAACCCCGAGCGACTCGGGCTGGCACAACTCCACCAGCTACGTGGCCGTGTCGGCCGTGGTTCCGTCGCCAGTCATTGTGTGCTGCTTTACCATGCCCCTTTATCCAAAACCGCCAGTCAGCGGCTTGGGGTGCTGCGCGATAGCAATGACGGCTTTGTGATTGCGCAGCGCGATCTCGATATTCGTGGACCCGGCGAGCTTCTTGGCACCCGCCAGACCGGGCTGGCTGAGTTTAAGATTGCCGATTTGGTCAGAGATCAGGGGCTGATCCCTGAAGTGCAAAAACTGGCCACGCACCTACATCAACACTATCCACAACATGCTCAAGCGATTATTCGCCGCTGGCTGGGGCATAAAACCCACTACTCCAATGCCTGATCGCCGCTATAACGCTCCCAATGCGTCATGATCAGCGCCATGGTTTCTGACTTGCTGTACCCCGCTTCACTGGCCGCCTGGATAAAGTGCGCCAGTGCGCCTTCAACGTAGTGCAAACGCTGCTCGGGCTCAGCCGGGCGCATGGTTTCACTCACCTGCATGCCCACACCGGGCAAGCGCTCCAGCCAGCCCTCGTCGGCCAATTGTTGATAGCTGCGCGACACCGTCATTGGGTTCATCGCCAATGTTTTGGCCAGTTGCCGCACCGAGGGAAGGCGCGCGCCGGGGTAGAGGGTGCCGCTGGCAATTTGCCGTTGAATTTGATCAATCAGCTGCTGAAATTTAGGCGTCGGATCCTGACTATCTAGCGATAAACGCATGGCCGTTTCCCAGTGTATTGAGTCTCTATGACAGTATGGTCTACCCTCCTGGTTCCGCGACTTCCGCGGCCAAAAACGTGGTCACACGCACACAAGGGCGTTATTTTTTATTGCCCACAGGAAACGTCATCTGAATTCTTAACCCACCTTCAGTACGTGACGACAAGCGAATATCACCATGAAGCTGTTCCACAATCCGTTTCACGATCGCTAGCCCTAGCCCCGTTCCTTCGCTGCCCCGCGCCGTATCGCCGCGGGTGAACGGCTGGAACAAGGTATTTTCGAGACTCGCTTCAATGCCCGGGCCATTATCTTCCACTTCCACCCACTGATAGGTGTGATCAGCATTACTGCCACAACCGAGACGGACCCAGCCATGACCGTATCGCACCGCATTAACCACCAAGTTAGTCACCGCACGCTTTAACGCTACCGAGTTAGCAAATAGCTCTCCGTGCAATGCCCCTAGGTCGAGATCAATATCGACCCCCATTTGTTGCTGATTACTCGCCACATCGCGGCAAATACTCGCCAAGTCAACAGGGTCAGGGTCTTGCTGCTGCACCGCGCGCAAGTAGTCCATAAACTGGTTGATGATTTCATTACACTCTTCGGTGTCCTCGGTAATGCTATCGGCCAAATAGGCGTCATCCGATGACATCATTTCAGTGGCAAGGCGAATGCGCGTCAGTGGCGTGCGCAAATCATGGCTGACGCCTGCCATAAGCAAGGCGCGATCTTCTTCCAACTTGCGTATACCGGCTGACATTTTATTAAACGCGACCGTCACCGCCTGAATTTCTGATGCCCCTCGTGGTGGGACAGGATCGGGAAAACGGCCATCTGCCACATCTAACGCCGCGCGCTCAAGTGCCACGAGTGGACGGTTTTGCATCTTGATAAATAGCCACCCGCCCGCAATCACCAACAGGGCAATCACTAAGCTGTATTGAAATAAAGGCGCAAAGTCGTCTTGATGCAGCTCCGATAGCGGGATCCGCATTAGAAAATCGTCAATCTGGTCAAACTTCAGCCACAGCACGTAACTGTCTTCACCACTGACCAAGCGCACTTCGGTTTGGGTGCCCAACTCCTCGCTGATATGCTCGCTTAAATAATCAATTTCCATGGCGTCTTTAAACGCCGCCGCAGGCTCACTATTGGGCGCATGCAAGGTGACCCCAATCTGCTCCAACAATTGCCGCCGCACGGGTTCACCCAGGTGAAGGACTTCACCATCCTTAAGATACCAGTCTTCTTCCAGCATCAAGCGTACTTCAAAAGCGAGGATCTTGTTGAACTGCTGCAAACTGGGCAGTAAGGCATAATTAACGATGGTTAGATAAGAAAAAACTTGGCTGGCAATTAATAAGCCAGCCAAGATAAACAAGGTACGTGCAAAGTTAGTCCGCGGTGACATCCGCATCGCTACACCTCTCCATCCGGCACGAATACGTAGCCGAGCCCCCATACGGTTTGAATGTAACGTGGTTTACTCGGATCTTCTTCTATCATCCGACGCAAACGCGAGATTTGTACATCAATCGAGCGCTCCATCGCCGAATACTCACGGCCACGCGCCATGTTCATCAACTTGTCTCGTGATAACGGCTCGCGCGCATTGGTGACCAAGGCCTTAAGCACCGCGAACTCGCCGGATGTGAGTGTCATGGGCTCATCATTGCGAAACATTTCTCGCGTGCCCAAGTTGAGGCGAAACTCGCCAAAGGTCACTGTGGTTGAGTCTGCACTCGGCGCGCCTGGCGCTTCAATGGTCTGCCGGCGCAATACCGCCCGTACTCGCGCCAATAGCTCTCGCGGGTTAAAAGGCTTGGGTAGGTAATCATCGGCACCCACTTCTAAACCGACAATGCGATCAATCTCATCGCCCTTGGCGGTCAACATCAAAATGGGCAACTGGTTATTCGCTTGACGTAAACGGCGACACACTGACAGGCCATCTTCCCCCGGCAACATCAGATCCAGCACCATCAGGTGAAAGGCTTCACGCGCGAGTAAGCGATCCATTTGCTCGGCATTGGCCACACTACGTACCTGAAAACCTTGCTCGGTCAGGTAGCGTTCCAGTAGCGAGCGCAGACGCATATCATCATCCACCACTAGAATTTTATAGTTCTCTTGCATGCTAAGCCCTCAATGCTGATCGTTGCCCGGCCATCGATTGGCCGTCACTTATATCATACTGAATTTTGCCACAGTTCTCTTTCAGACCGCGTGTTTGTCTGCCGTCAAGCGAGGGGTAAATTGTTACCGAGTGTTGCCTCGACAAGTTTGCCCGCTTCTTGTACTTTCCTGGACAAGGTTATATCGCGCGACGCCGAATGGCTAGCGAAAGGAGAGGTAACGTGAAAACCAAATTGGTGACCCGAGAAGGGTTTAACGCGCTCAAAGCCGAGCACGATTACCTGTGGCACGAACGGCGCCCAGAAGTGACCAAAATTGTCAGTTGGGCCGCCAGTTTGGGTGATCGCTCAGAAAATGCAGACTACACCTACAACAAACGTTTGTTACGCCAAATAGACCGCCGCGTCCGTTATCTGCGCAAACGCCTCAATGACTTAACTATTGTTGATTACGCGCCCGAGCAAGAAGGACGGGTCTTTTTTGGCGCCTGGGTAGAAATTGAAAACGAAGCCGGCGACACCAAGCAATTTCGAATCGTTGGTCCTGATGAGATTTATGAACGCAAAGATTACATTTCTATCGATGCCCCCATGGCGCGGGCGCTATTAAAAAAAGCCGTTGATGACGAGGTGGTGGTCTCAACCCCTGAAGGCGAAAAGCAATGGTTTGTGAATACCATTACCTACCCGAAACCCAGTGACAGCGACGCTCAGTAACACCTGAGGGAACCTTCGTCCCCATCGCGGTCAAAAATGCTATCCCTTGGCAGGGCGTTCCCCTGCCGTGCTTGTAGAGAAAAGGAAACACATGCACACATCCATTACACACACCCTGGCGCACGAACTCAATGTCGCACCAGGTCAAGTTAAGACAGCGGTTGAGCTGCTTGACGATGGTAACACTGTCCCTTTTATCGCCCGCTATCGCAAAGAAGCGACCCAGGGCCTGGATGACTCGCAATTGCGCACCCTTGAGACCCGTTTGCTCTATCTGCGCGAATTGGACGCTCGTCGTGATACCATTCTCAAATCGATTGACGAGCAAGGCAAACTCACCGAGAGCTTGCGCCGCGATATTCTCGCTGCCGAGAGTAAAAACCGCTTAGAAGATCTCTATCTGCCTTACAAACCCAAGCGCCGAACCAAAGGCCAAATTGCGATTGAGGCCGGCCTAGCACCCTTGGCTGAGGCCTTATGGCAAGACGCCTCACACAACCCTGACACACTTGCTGAGCAATACATCAATGCTGAAAAGGGCGTCGCCGACACCAAAGCGGCACTCGAGGGGGCCCGCGCCATCATGATGGAGCGCCTTGCCGAAGATGCGAGCTTATTAGAGACGCTGCGCCAATACCTTAAGCAATACGCGGTGCTGCGCGCCACCGTGGTTGCTGGCCAGGAAGAAGCCGGTGCCAAGTTCAAAGACTACTTTGCTCACCAAGAGCCAATCGCCAAAGTACCGTCTCATCGTGCCTTAGCCATGCTTCGTGGTCGCAATGAAGGCGTGCTACAGCTGGCACTGGTTGCCGACCCCGACCAAGCACCAGACAGCAAGCAAAGCGTGTGCGAGACCATGATTGCTCAACACTATCAGCTGTCTTTGGGCACCGCCCCGGCAGACCGTTGGCGCAAACAAGTCATCGCCTTTGCCTGGCGAGTAAAAATCTTGATGCATCTTGAGACCGAGTTCATGGCCAACCTGAAAGAGCGCGCAGAGAACGACGCCATTGATGTGTTTGCCGCCAACTTAAAAGATGTATTGATGGCTGCACCGGCCGGCCCTCGCTGCACCATGGGGATAGACCCAGGCCTACGTACCGGCTGTAAAGTGGCGGTGGTGGATGGCACTGGCAAACTGCTCGACACCGCCACCATTTACCCCACCGCGCCTAAACACGATATTGAAGGGGCGAGTAAAACACTGCGCCGTTTTATTGATCGCCATGGCGTGAACTTGATTGCGGTCGGCAATGGCACCGCCTCACGTGAAACCGAACACTTTGTCACCACCATGCTCAAACAAGCCGATTTGAGCATCCAAACCGTGATGGTCAGTGAGGCCGGTGCCTCGGTTTACTCAGCGTCAGAGCTGGCAGCCAAAGAATTTCCCGACCTGGATGTCTCGCTACGTGGCGCGGTTTCTATCGCCCGCCGCCTGCAAGACCCCCTCGCCGAGCTGGTTAAAATTGATCCTAAATCGATTGGCGTCGGTCAGTACCAGCACGATGTCTCTCAACACCAGCTGGCGAAAAAGCTTGATGCAGTGGTGGAAGACTGTGTGAACGCCGTAGGGGTCGATGTCAATATCGCGTCCGCGCCGCTGCTCAATCGCGTAGCGGGTCTCAGCCAAACAATGGCGCAAAACATTGTTGCCTTTCGCGATGAAAATGGTCGATTTGGCGATCGTAAAACCCTGCTGAAAGTGCCGCGCCTTGGCCCCAAAGCCTATGAGCAATGCGCTGGCTTTTTACGGGTAATGGATGGCGCCAACCCGCTTGACCGCTCGGGTGTCCACCCAGAGACCTATCCATTGGTCAAACATATCGCCCAAAAGACGGGTAAGGCCATCGATGCCTTAGTGGGTAACACGGGCTTATTACAAAGCTTAACCGCCAGTGACTACGCGGATGACACCT
The DNA here is from genome assembly GCF_001722105.1 of Salinivibrio sp. SS3. Classification (NCBI taxonomy): domain Bacteria; kingdom Pseudomonadati; phylum Pseudomonadota; class Gammaproteobacteria; order Vibrionales; family Vibrionaceae; genus Salinivibrio; species Salinivibrio sp. SS3. Next base: position 160,543 of record NZ_MEBQ01000012.1, read on the forward strand.
TTGGCCAAATCACCGTCACCGATGTATTGAACGAGCTGGCCAAACCCGGCCGCGATCCGCGCCCTGAGTTTAAAACCGCGACCTTTGCCGAGGGCGTGAATCAGATCAGTGACTTAAAACCAGGTATGCAGCTCGAAGGCGTGGTCACGAATGTCACGCACTTTGGTGCGTTCGTCGATATTGGCGTCCACCAAGACGGCCTCGTACACATCTCCGCGCTATCAAACCGCTTTATTAGCGATCCACGCGACGTGGTCAAAGCCGGTGACGTGGTGAAAGTAAAAGTCATGGAGGTGGATGCGCCGCGCAAGCGAATTGGGTTATCGATGCGCCTCGACGATACCCCAGCCACCAGCGAACCCTCAGCCGCCGCCCCTAAGCCACGTGAGAAAGCGCCGAAAAAGCGCCAGGACAAACCCGCTGCAATGGGCAGCATGGCCGATGCCTTTGCCCGCGCCAAGCGCTCCTAACCAAAAAGCCCCACGAAACATCGTGGGGCTTTTTCATCGTGGCATCATTGACACCACTTAAATCACAATCAGCACCTCTGAGGGCATGTTCGCCACGGTTGCTTGCTGATAACGCATGGCAACCACCGCACGCGTTTGCTCGAACCTTTTCAGCTCTTCAACTTTCTCCAGCACCTCTTCCGGCATTTTCAACCCCAAGGGATAGCCGTTGTCTTTGCGTGCTTGCTCTCCAGGCTCATTACGTGCCATGGCATCAACACGCCCAGCAATATTGGCACCGTCGTAATCAGCGCCGGACAAGGACTCGCGACTGTAGTCGAGCGAATAATTAGGGTGCTGTGACGGATCCCAGGATGAGCGGCCGAGCTGCTTACCTTGATCGGTCGCCGCTTTGCCGTGTTCTGGCTCTGGGGCTTGCTTGGTAGGGACAATTTTTTCGCGCATGCGATTGTCCCGCGCAACTTGTTCAGTTGGCGGGTTCACCGATGGCGCGACAGTTGGGATACTGACGCTTGCTGGCGATATATTCATCTGATGCTACCTCCCAACATCAGCTGAAGGCCTAATTGTCAGTGCGGCCTCGTCTCCTTATAGTTTAGACGACAACCGCGAGTATGGTACCTATTGTGCCCAGCGCAGACAAAAATTGTCCCGCACCATAGGCCGCATCATCGTTTTCTTTCACTTTGTCCGGGTGGTCCATGCCCAACGCACCATAGGTAAAGGATTCAACCGATGATTTATCTTCTGGCTTTTTAACACCTTCAGCGTTTTTCGCTGCTTTCACATCTTTGCTTTCTTTTGCTGCCTCGGCAGCGGAAAGCGTCTCAGCCGCCTTGGCTGTTTTCGTGTCTTTGGCCGCGTTGTCCGCATTTTGTTGCGGTTGTGTCGGCGCTTTTGGCTTCATCGTTTGTTGATGATACGCCTGAGACTGCCCAACGTTACCTACGTTCATTATGGTCTCTCCTAATGTCAGAGCAAGTGACATAGTTAACTTATCGGCAGAACCATGACAGGATTTAGTCAATTCTACCAAAAAACGATCAGCGTACACTATTTGGGCGGCAAGTTTGTGCCTAAAAAGGCAAGTAGCTTGTCCACCACTTCGTCAGGCTCCGTCACAAAAGGGGCATGAGCACTGTGTGCCAATACCGCACATTGCGAATGAGGCGCTAACGCAGAGACAGCTTCCGCCACTGATGCGGGCACCAAACCGTCTAGCCGCCCGTATAACCGCAGCCACGGCACACAAATCGCCTCACACTGCTGGCGCAGATCCGTGTTTGCCAGCATCGCCAAGCCATCCGCCAACGCGCGAGGGTCGGGCGCCGGGCGCGAAAATACCGCTTGTTTGAGTGCTTTCACATCTTTTCTCGCCGTGGGTGACCCCATGGCTTGTAGCGCCATGAAGCGCTCCACCGTTTGCGAAAAATCACGCTCAAGCTGGTCGGCAAAGTCGGTGAGTACCGCCGACTTGATCCCACGCCACCCTGGCTCTGCTACAAACTTGGGTGAGCTGGCGATAGTGACCAATCCAGTCACGCGCTGTGGCGATAACAGTGCGGCTTGTGTTGCCACTAATCCGCCCAGTGACCAACCTATCCAAGTTGCATGCGCTGGTGATTCTTTAAGCAACACTTGTGCCAGTTTCTCGATATCAAGATCCGGTTGGTGGGCGCTGTCGCCAAAACCCGGCAGGTCAACACAGTGAACACGATAGTGCGCGGTCAAGTAAGGGAGCAACATTGACCAGACAGCGCTGTTCATTCCCCAGCCATGAATGAGAACCAGATCGGGACCTTGCCCGTGAGATTGCCAATCACATAACGCCATGCTTTACACTGCCTTGGTTGCTTTTCAATCAAGGTGCCTATGATATCAGCAATCACACCACGGCGCTTCACGCGTTTACTCACCCACTGGAGAGGCAAACTCTTGCCCTCTCAGTGTCCGGTTTGCCACTTGTCATTGGATGCCGCACCCGAGAGTGCCACCCCGGCTTTATGCTGTGCCGCCTGCTGGGATGCGCACTATTCTTATTGTCTATGCCAATGTTGCGGCCTGCCGGTCCCAACCCCACAAGCACGCTGTGGTGTCTGCCTTAGCCACCCTCCAGCATGGGACCGCTTGGTCGCGATCAGTGCCTACGAGGATCCGCTGCCGCAGCTTATCCATGCATTTAAATACCAACAGGCCTTTGAATTGGCGATACCTTTTGCCCGCCAGTTAAGTGAACGTATCCATCACCCCGCCCCCGTATTGCTGCCTGTTCCACTCCATTGGCGGCGCCGCTGGCAGCGCGGCTTTAATCAAAGCGGGCATTTAGCCTGGGCACTGGCCGACTACCTGGATACTCACGTCGTCGATAACGTTTTAGTCCGACATCGCCATACTGCGCCACAACAAGGTTTAAGCCGACAGGCGCGGCTCTCTAATCTGAAACATGCGTTTGCGATCAGCGGCGAGCTGCCAGATTCGCATGTGGCTATCATTGACGACGTGGTAACAACCGGACAAACGGTGTCACAACTGTGCCGGTTATTACGCCGTGCGGGAGCAGAAACGATCGATATTTACTGTTTGGCACGTACCGATCTACCCTAACGGAAAGCGTGCTATCCATGCTCATAAAGTAGCCACATGCTTCAAGGGGTGATAGCCAACGCAAACCGGAGTACACTGTATAAAACACACTGGATTAGTCAGGTATTTGTCGTGTCAGAAGTCAATATTTCAGAAAATGCACAAAGCCACTTTGTGAAGCTGCTTGAGCAACAGCCCGAGGGCACCAATATTCGCGTGTTTGTGGTTAACCCAGGCACGCCAAACGCCGAGTGCGGTGTTTCTTATTGTCCCCCCGAAGCGATAGAAGGCAGCGATACCGAACTCAAATTTAACGGCTTTTCGGCCTTTATCGATGAGATGAGCCTGCCCTTTTTAGACGAAGCGGAAATCGACTTTGTCACCGATAAAATGGGCTCACAGCTGACGTTGAAAGCACCGAATGCGAAAATGCGGAAAGTGGCCTCCGATGCGCCTTTGATGGAGCGGGTTGATTACGTGATTCAAAGCCAAGTTAACCCACAGCTTGCCAGCCATGGCGGCCATGTGAACTTGATTGAAATCACCGATGACGCGGTGGCGATTTTGCAATTCGGTGGCGGTTGTAATGGCTGCTCAATGGTAGACGTGACCTTAAAAGAAGGGATCGAAAAGCAGTTGCTGGCCGAATTCAGCGGTGAGTTGAACGGCGTGCGTGATGTGACTGAGCATGCCCGTGGCGATCACTCTTACTACTAAGACGCTGTCCCCTCCATCGCAAAAACAGGCCAACTGGCCTGTTTTTTTTGGTTGATAGGACTCAGCGGGTGACATCAAAAAAGCTGTCTCGTCTCCAGTGGTAAACAAAGCACACCGCGAGACTGAGCCCTCTTAGCGCCATAAAAGTAAGCATCGCTAACCACAAGGCGTGATTGCCCCATCCTTGCGCTAGCCACCAGGCAGCAAAAAAGCCTGCAGTGGCGACAAACATCCCATTGCGCATGTCTTTACCCCGCGTCGCGCCAATAAAGATACCGTCGAGCAAAAAGCACCACATCGACACCAAAGGCATAGCTACTAGCCAAGGTAAATAGCGTGCCGCTTGGTCACGCACCGCCTCAATATCGGAAATCAGCGCAATGATGTGATGGCCTGCCACGCCAAACGCCAGCGTGATCGCCAAGCAAATCACCAACGACCAAAAAGTGCTGCCTATCAGTGACACCAACAACGCAGACTTGCTCTGCGCGCCAATCGCTCTACCCACCATCGCCTCCATCGCATAAGCAAAGCCGTCCATCGCAAAGGAAATCAGCATCAGAAAGCTCATCAATACCGCATTGGCGGCCACAATCTCGTCACCAAGCGTCGCCCCTTGGAAGGTCATAAAAGTAAACGCCAACTGCAAACTAAGGCTGCGTAAAAAGATGTCTCGGTTAAGCTTTAGCAAACGGCTCATCCCAGTTAGCCCACGCTCAAACACCGACCAAACGGTCGGTAACTGACGCGATTGCCAGATACCTTTGACAAAATAGAGCCCCAGCATGAGGCCGAGATAATCGGCAACCACACTCGCCGCCGCGGCCCCCTCGACTTTCATATCGAGACCCACTACAAACAGCAAATCAAGGATAATATTGGCACTATTAACCACAATCAGCAGCCACATCGGCTGACGCGCATTTTGCGCCCCTAGTAGCCAGCCCATGATCACCAAGTTCATCAAGGTCGCCGGCGCACTAAAGATCCGAATGGAGAAATACTGGCTCGCGTAATGTTTGACTTCAGCACTGGCATCACTAAAGTGCATGACCCCCTCTAAAATGGGCACATGCAGTGCGATTAATAGCGTAGCCAACAGACCCGCTAAGGTCGCGCCACGCACAAAGGTCGCTGCCAGCTCACGGTTATCATTCGCGCCATAGGCTTGCGCGGTAAACCCGGTGGTCGCCATGCGCAAAAAGCCCAACAACCAAAAGGTGACATTAATCATGGTGCTGCCAACCGCCACGCCACCTAGATACCACGCATGCTCCAAATGGCCGATCACCGCGGCATCCACGAGCCCTAACAAGGGGACGGTAATGTTGGAGATCACCATGGGTAAAGCCAGCGATAAAACGCGCCAGTGAAGTTCACGCTGGGTTAAAGACTGCCACATACTGCCTCGTTTTGAATCTTAAAGAACCCACACTGAGTGAGGGAGGTAATCTATTTTTGATAAAGAACATGATTGCACCGACAAGCGCTCACATCCTTGGGTAGCCCTGATGGGTGCAGCAGTGTACCATTGCAGCAATCTCATCGACGAGCGGCAGCCTCACTGCGTCAACTGCCCTCATCACTGAATGAATAAGGAAGGGTTATGCGTATATTTTTTGCTTGTGTGTTGGTGGTATTACTCGCGGGCTGCTCGAAAGTCACCAAGCAAAACTATGATCAACTCGAAGTCGGCATGAGCTATGACGTGGTTGTGAGCCACATTGGCGAGCCAAGCCAATGCGACGACACCATGGGATTGACCCACTGTGTATGGGGTGGCGATGGTCAACACATCAAAGTCTCGTTTGTCGCCGACAAAGCCACCGTGCTGTCGGCAAAAGGGCTAAAATAGTCCCTCCAATCGCGCAACTCAATAGCGCAACGCGTGGTCGGCAAGCAGCACCACAAAGGTCGCAAAGATATGCCATATCGAGAACTTAAAGGTCTGCCACGCGATGCCTTTTTGCGACTGGGTTTTCAGTCGCCACGCATAGCCAACAAAGACCAGGTTTAGCGTGGTCGCCCCTACCAGATACAGCCAACCACTCATTCCAGTCAGCCAAGGGAAAATGCCCACGATGACCAGCAGTAGGGTATAAAGCAACACCATGGTTTGGGTAAACCCTACCCCGTGAGTGACCGGCAGCATTGGCACATCGGCTTTGGCATAATCATGGCGACGATGTATCGCTAACGCCCAAAAGTGAGGCGGCGTCCAGGTAAAAATGATCATCACCAACAGCAACGCATGCGCGTGAAGCTCTCCGGTCACCGCGGTCCAGCCTAGCAGTGGTGGCATTGCACCGGCCAAACCACCAATCACGATATTTTGCGGGGTCGCGGGTTTAAGCCACTGGGTATACACCAACGCATACCCGACCAGGCTAGCAAACGTTAGCCAAGCCGTGAGCGGGTTCAGCCACCAACAGGCGATAAAACCGCTCACCATCAGCCCTACCGCAAAGGCCAACGCGGCGCCTTGAGTCACTCGTCCCTCGGCAACGGGGCGATGGCGGGTGCGCTGCATTTTCGTGTCAATTTTCCAGTCGATAACATGATTAAACACCGCCGCGGCACTGGCTTGTGCGCCAATGCCAAATAACCCTACCAATACGGCCGACCAAGGTGGCCAGCCGGGGGTGGCTAAACACATTCCCACCAGCGCAGTGAGGAGCAACATGGCGACCACGCGCGGCTTGGTCAGCTCATAATAATCTCGCCAACTGGCGCCAGCAGGCGTCGAAACACTAGCGGTACGTTGAAACTGTGCCATCACGGGCTCCTTGTCGGATCGACGATGAAAGACATAAAAATCGGGTGAGGAGTAATGTGGCCAATAGCGACAATCCACCGAGGTTATGCGCCACCGCCACACTCAGGGGCAGTAGCGCGACCACATTGGTCACGCCCAGCGTAATTTGAATCGCCAACACGGCGCTGACACTCATTGCCAGCGCACGCGCCCCAGCACGCCACAGCATCCATGCCCAAGCGAGCACTAACACGGTGACCACCATGGCGCCCAGACGGTGGGTGGCATGAATGGTCACCCGCTCGGCATGGTTCAGCACCCCAAACTGATAGGTGTCGCTAAGAGGACTGACAGGATGAAAGGCGGAAGGGGTGAAAAGCTGCCACCAAGGGCTTTCACAGATAGGAAGCTGAGTGCATACAGTGGCGGCATAGTTGGCGGAGGTCCAGCCGCCGAGTCCGATTTGTATAATCACCGCCACCAAGGCCAAGGAGCCCACACGACGTGCGGATGACGACACCGCAATTGCCGGCAATCGGAGCGCGCCTGTTGCCACCGCCAGCCAAACCAGCAAGCATACCGTGGTGAAACCACCGAGTAAGTGCGCCATTACCACCACCGGCATTAAACTTAGGGTCACCGTCCACATCCCTAGGGCGGCTTGCGCGATGACCACCACACTGAGCAAGGTGGTCAGCGGTCGCAACGCCTGATAGTCAGGACGTCGCCAGCTGATCCACGCCAACGCAAAAATCGCCAGCCCTAGGGTGCCGGCCACGTAGCGGTGCAGCATTTCATTCCACGCTTTATTGATATCGAGCGGCGCATCTGGGAAACGCGACATGGCGACCGATTGCGCGCTGTCACTGGCCGGCACTCCTAAATGGCCATAGCAGCCGGGCCAGTCTGGGCAGCCCAGCCCTGCTTCAGTCAGGCGGGTATACGCGCCGAGTCCAACCACCAGCACGGCCAGTATCAGTGTCGATAAGACGGCGAGTTGGTAGCGACGCGTTGCCATAATCAGCCTACCTTAGACAACTTGAGAAGCCGTTTGAGATCGCGCAATAAGCCTTTACCTTGCGCCACCCACTGGGTTTTATCGTCACTGACTGGATAGGCCAGCACCACATTGTTCATCGGGTCGCTAAGATAAATGGTATTTTTATCAAACGCTTGCTGCTGCCATGCCTGCGCCTGCTCCGTCGTCAGGGTTTGCCGTGTCAGTACCTCCGGCGCTTTCTGGGCGGTGCTCATCAGTGCCACGCTACTGACCCGGTCTCGCTCTTTGCCTACCGCAATGGGAATTTGTGTTAACTGAAACAGCGCTTGTTCACACACAGAATCACATTGCTCTGGCACCCGATAAATCAACCGCCACTGGCCTTGTTCGGGTAACCAATTTAGGGTCGCTGGCTCAGAGAGAAACTGTCCGTAATTGGTGACCCCTTTTTCATACCAGCTTTTCTCCAGCACCAATTTCGCCACCACCACGGGCAGGACAAAAATGCCAATCAATGCCACCAGCGTCATGCGTCCTTTCACATCGCTTCCCTCTGTTTTGTTTTGTACCACCAAATACCTGCGCCAATACTGACCGCGAGCGCCATCAATGCCCATTGCAAAGCATAGCCATAATGTTTTGCTGGCGGCATCACCACCGGCTGCCACACTGGCGTCACCCCAGCTTGCGCCAAGGCATCTGTGCTCGGCGTGGTCACATCCACCAGTTTTTCTGTCCGTATCAGCCACTGCGGATTAAGCGTTGGCAATTGGGCCTTCAAGGCTTGTAAGTCAATGCGCTGCCTCCGAGCGGGCCAATCATGCGATGCCGTTTCTTTTTTGAGTACCACCCGCTTAGACGGTGTATCAACGAAGCCAGACAGCTGGTAACGCGATGCCAACTCTGGCACCGCCGGCAAGCGGCGCAGCGCAGGCGCGGCCATCCAGCCCAACTCCACTAGCCACCATTGCGATGGCTGCTGGCTTGGAATGAAGGGAAGAAAAAGGCGGTAGCCTACGCGACCTTGGTGAGTCTGATTGTCGAGCCACACGGCAAACTCGGGACGAAACTGGCCATCAATCGCCAGGTATTGCCCTTTTTGCACCGAGCCTGAGAGCGATTCCGGTGCTTGATTGGCCTCAAACTGTGCCAGATGTTGGGCTTTTTGCTCGCCACGCGTCCATTGCCAATGGCTTAACTTGACGAGCAGCAAGACCACAACCACAGTCAATATCAGAAACCCCATTCGCCGTCCTTGTTTCATGATTACCTATTGCGCTAAGGAGCGCTTATGTTGGTCAAAGCTATTCTGATTTGTTTACTGGTTTTTATTCTGTTTAATCTTTTTCGTGCCTTGCCGGTACTCCTAAAAGGCGATAGTTCCGTGCCTTTATCGCGTTATCTCGGTCGGCGTGTGCTGTTTTCCGTGGTTGTCTTCGTATTATTGCTGATTGCGCTCTCCATGGGCTGGATAGCCCCTAACCCGCGTCCTTACTGAGCTACAAGATATACACAAAGACAAACAAGCATAGCCAGACCACATCGACAAAGTGCCAATACCAGGCGCTAGCTTGAAAGCCAAAGTGATGCTCAGGGCTAAAATGCCCCCGCATCACACGCAGCCACACCACCAACAGCATGATGGTACCTAATGTAACGTGTAGGCCATGAAAGCCAGTTAATAAATAAAAGGTGTTGCCATACACTCCGGAATCGAGACGCAGATTCATTTCTTGATAGGCGTGCACATACTCTTCACCTTGAAAGAACATAAACAGCGCCCCAAGCAATACCGTGACCAGTAAAAAGCCTTTCAGTCGCTCGCGCTGATTTTTTTCAATCGCGGTATGGGCAATATGGAGCGTGACCGATGAGGTCAGTAGGATAAGTGTGTTAAGTAAGGGCAGTCCCATTGCCGGCATCGCAGTGGTTTCAATTCCGCCCGGGGTCAACGTAAGTGGCCACTGAGCGACAAAATCCGGCCACAACACCGCCGCGGTCATCGCGTTATTGCTCGCACCACCGAGCCACGGAACGGCGATAAAGCGGGCATAAAAGAGCGCACCGAAGAAGGCACCAAAAAACATCACCTCAGAGAAAATAAACCAGCTCATTCCCTGGCGAAAAGACCGGTCCATTTGCGCCGAGTACAGCCCTTGCATGGACTCACGGATCACGTCGCGAAACCAGCCGGTAAGCATCACCAAAATAAGCACAGTGCCTGCCAGCAACAGCCAAGGGCCACTGCCACCAAATAAACCACCCACGGTCGCCCCCGCGCCAGCAGCGATTAAAAACAGCGCCACGGCACCGACAATCGGCCAAATACTCGCCGCTGGGACATAATAACGTTCAGGCGTCGCCATGAGCGCCTCCTTATTCCTCGGCGCTGGCGGTCACATCAAACAAGGTGTAAGCCAGCGTTAAGTGGTTAATGTCATCCGGCAACTCAGGATCCACGTAAAAGATCAGCGGTAAAGAGGCATCCTCCCCACGTGGCAATGGCTGACGGTTAAAGCAAAAACATTCAATTTTGTTCAAGTACTGCGCCGCTAGACCCGGCGAGACCGAAGGCACGGCTTGGCCAATGGTGTCGTAGCGCGCATTATTGGTTGCGAGATAATTAATCGTGTGAGTCGCACCAGGGTGCACTTGCATCTGGTTGACTTGGGGCTCAAACGTCCAACGCATGCCGGGGTTGATATAGGCGATAAACTCAATGGTCACCAAGCGGTCTTGGTCAATGCCTGCACTGGATGCGGCCGCCTCGGTATCGGTTTTACCATTAATCCCCGTCACCTCACAGAACACGTCATACAAAGGCACTAAGGCAAAGGCAAAGCCAAACATCACCACTGCGAGCAGCAGTAATCGGCGAGCGGAGCGGGTTGATTTAGTGGCCATCTCGCACCTCCTTGAGATCAGGCGGTGTCTCAAAGGTGTGATACGGTGCCGGCGAAGGTACAGTCCACTCCAGCCCTTCGGCACCTTCCCACGGTTTAGCGGCCGCTGGTGCGCCACCCCGTGCGCATTGAATCACCACCACCAAGAAGATGAGTTGCGATAAACCAAAGGCAAAGCCACCGATACTGACAATCGCATTCACGTCGGCAAACTGCAGGGCATAATCGGGGATCCGGCGTGGCATTCCCGCCAGTCCCAGAAAGTGCATGGGGAAGAAAAGCACATTCACCGAAATCACCGAACACCAAAAGTGCCACTTGGCCAAGGTTTCATTAAACATATGGCCCGTCCACTTGGGGAGCCAGTAGTAAGCGGCGGCCATAATCGAGAACACCGCCCCCGAAACCAGCACATAGTGGAAGTGCGCCACCACAAAATAGGTATCGTGATACTGAAAATCGACCGGGGTAATGGCCAGCATCAAGCCCGAAAACCCACCGATGGTAAACAGCACAATAAAGGCAATCGCAAACAACATGGGCACTTCAAAGGTCAAGGATCCCCGCCACATGGTCGCCACCCAGTTAAAGACCTTCACCCCAGTGGGCACCGATATCAGCATGGTGCAGAACATGAAAAATAATTCGGCAAACACCGGCATCCCGGTGGTGAACATATGGTGCGCCCACACCAAAAAGCTCAACCCCGCAATCGAGGCGGTGGCATACACCATCGAGCTATAACCGAACAGGCGCTTGCGTGAAAACGCAGGGACAATGGCCGAGATAATGCCAAAGCTTGGCAAAATCATGATGTAGACCTCGGGGTGACCAAAGAACCAGAAAATATGCTGGAACAAAACTGGATCGCCGCCCCCCGCGGCATCGAAAAAGCTGGTACCAAAGTATTTATCGGTAAGCACCATGGTGGCCGCGCCCGCCAACACCGGCATCACTGCAATGAGCAAAAAGGCGGTGATCAGCCACGTCCAAACAAACAGCGGCATTTTCATGTAGGTCATGCCCGGCGCACGCATATTGGTAATGGTGACAATCACATTGATGGCACCCATGATCGAGCTGATCCCCATGATATGCAGGGCAAATACAAATAGACCGGTACTGTCTGGGCTATAGGTGGTCGACAGCGGTGCGTAGAAGGTCCAACCAAAGTTAGGGCCGCCGCCTTCCATAAACAAAGAACCAATGAGTAGCAAGAATGCGAACGGCAGGATCCAAAAGCTCCAGTTATTCATCCGTGGCAGCGCCATGTCCGGTGCCCCAATCATCATCGGCACCATCCAGTTAGCCAAACCGGTAAACGCGGGCATCACCGCGCCAAACACCATGATCAGGCCATGCACTGTGGTCATTTGGTTGAAAAAGTTAGGCTCAACCAATTGTAGTCCGGGCTGGAAAAGCTCAGCGCGGATCACCATCGCCATTGCCCCACCCAGTAAAAACATGGTGAAGCTGAAAATCAGGTACATGGAGCCAATGTCTTTGTGGTTGGTGGTCAACACCCAACGCATGATCCCACGTGGTTTGTGGTGATGATCGTCATGCAGGTTATCTGGGGTAGTATCTGTCATCACGCGCTCCTAAAGATCTTCACCTGACTTCACCGCGTTGATTTGCGCAGCTTGTACGGTCTCACCAGTGTCATTGCCCCACGCATTACGCTCATAGGTCACCACCGCTGCCAATTCTTTGAGCGACAATTGCGGGCCAAACGCTTGCATGGCAGTGCCCGCTTTACCGTTGACGACAATATCGATATGGTCGACCAATCTATCCGGTTGAGTAGCAATCTCAGCGCCCGCCAACGCGGGGAACACGCCCGGCATCCCTTGCCCTTCGCTTTGATGACACATGCCACAACGACTGTCATACACTTGTTTGCCGAGCGCCATCAGCTCATCCATCGGCATTTCCATGTCCAGCAAGCGTTGCTCTTCTTCGCGCGCTTTTTGCTGCGCTAAGGCGGTTTCTTGCACCCAAGCATCAAATTCCGCTTGGGGCTTGGCGATCACCACAATCGGCATAAAGCCGTGGTCTTTCCCGCACAGCTCTGCACATTGGCCGCGGTAAATGCCAGGCTTATCAATTTTGGTCCACGCCTCGTTAATAAAGCCGGGGTTGGCATCTTTCTTCACCGCAAAGGCGGGCACCCACCACGAATGAATCACATCTTGTGAGGTGATCAAAAAGCGCACCTTACGCCCAACTGGCAACACCAAAGGCTGATCGACCTCGAGCAAATAGGTATCACGCTTTTGTCTTTCATTGCGGATTTGTTCCGGACTAGAGGCAAGCAGTGAAAAGAAGGCAACGTCATGGTCAAAATAGCGGTAATGCCACTTCCATTGTGAGCCCGTTACCTGCACCGTGAGTGCCGGCTCGCTGGTATCTTCCATATCAAGTAACACCTGGGTGGCCGGAATTGCCATGCCCACCAAAATCAAAAACGGCACGAGCGTCCACGCAATTTCTACTTTGGTGCTTTCATGAAACGAGGCAGGCTTTGCGCCTTTGGATTTGCGGTGGCGGATGATGGCCCAAAACATCACCCCAAATACCAGCACGCCAATCGCCACGCAGATGTAAAAGATGGTCATGTGCAGGTCATACACCTGCTGACTGATGGCCGTCACCCCTTGGGTGAGGTTCCAGCCTTCACGCTCGGCGGCCAGCGCTGGGCCACTGAGCAAAGCCATTCCCAATGCTAGGATTCGTCGTTGGTGCCTCAGCACGGCTCCCTCCTGCCTCACGGCATCAATGCAAAGCCTCGCTGCCTATGGCCACATACCAACGTCTCACGCCGTGATAGCAGTCAGAGTGGCGATATCAGCAAGCCGTCGTTAAGGAAAAAACGCGATACAGCCGGTCACATTCATTAACGTTTTATTTACATTCAATTTAGGAGAGGTTTGCCTAAAGGACAAAAAAACAGCAGAAAAAGATCGTGATGCCAAGCACATACTGATACATCACGCAGGCGCGGCAGGCGGCGAACCACGCCGCACTACAGTTCTAGGTGCAGAACCACCGGGGTAAAACGCAGACGGTAACGCGGCATCGCCGCCAGGGCACGCTGCCACAGTCGCCAACGCGGACACGGCTTATCGAGCGGGGATTTTTCTTCCACGCGACACGCCCAAGGTAACGCATTAATAATCGCCATTCTGGGGTCGGTGAACCCGTGTTGGTAGCGCTCACAGCCGAGCTTTTGGCCCATGCGAGTATGACATTTGTCCCCCGCCAAGACCAAGCAAGCCTCAAGTTGGGGGAAATAACGGCTAATATGGTGGCAAAAAGCAGAAATGTCTTGGTTAGTGCATTCTAACAAGGCTTGATCGCAAATCAGCATCGTCGGGTGACCGGCCGGCACCGCCAACTGCGCCAACCAGTCAAGCTGCTTGACCGAGCCTTGCACCATCCGAAACCGCTCACTGGTATGAAAGAGGCGCTCACGCCAGAGCAGGGTTTCGTCCACGTCCACTTCCAACCAGCGACAGCGGCCGTTATCCAATCGATAAAAGCGGGTATCTAATCCGCCACCCACGTTAATAATCCACGCAGTGGGATGCTGGGCCAAAAACTGTTTGACGATGGCATCACATTGGCTAGTGAGTGTGGCATATAGCAGCTGGGTTTGATCGAGGTTGCGCCAATCGCATTCGGGCTGCAACACGCACCCCTGACAGGCCGCGGCCGCCATAGGATCATAGATCACCCCGTCGTCAGTCAGGCTCTCACGACTGCGCAGCCACATTGGCTTAAATAGCTTACTGGGAACAGAATGCTGTTGAGTACGCACGGACACCTCCACACACGATAATTTTTGATGATAATAATTATCGTTTAACTTAGCAAGAATGCAAAGGTGTTTTTTTAACCGCGCTTTAATGGCGGACGCTCTCGCCCGCCCAGGCCAGGATCACATCCAGTCGGTATTACGGATCACCCCCACAGCGACGCCTTCAATGGTCAGCGATTGTGCGGTTAAATCCACCGAAATGGGCATAAACTCATCGTTTTCAGCATGAAGTACCACTTGTGCGCCTTTTTTCTCAAGCCGTTTGACCGTCACATCGTCATCGACACGGGCAACCACCACTTGGCCGTTGTGCACATCTTGCGTTTTGTGGACGGCGAGCAAATCACCATCGAGGATACCAATGTCTTTCATGCTCATGCCATTCACACGAAGCAGGAAGTCAGCATTAGGCTTGAATAGATCAGGATCAACCTGATAGTGGCTTTCCACGTGCTCTTGCGCCAGTATCGGCTCCCCGGCGGCGACACGACCAATTAAGGGCAGCCCTTGCTCTTCCGGCGTCACCACTTCTTCTTCACTGATCAAACGAATACCACGCGAGGCGCCTGGGATAATCTCCAGTACCCCTTTGCGGGCCAAGGCTTTTAAATGCTCCTCAGCAGCATTCGCCGAACGAAACCCCAATTGACGGGCGATCTCGGCGCGGGTGGGGGGCATTCCTGTCTCTTCAATGTGTGCTTTAATCAAATCGAAGATCTGTTGCTGTCTCGCGGTTAACGGCTTCATGCTCTTACCTGTCTTTTTATACAGTTAACTGTGAGTATATCCAGTAAACTGCAGCTTGAAAAGCACTAATTATGCCCACGAGAAGCGGATCTCATTCTCGTGAACGCCGCCGATGACGCGCAGCAGAGCGGTCAATCTCGACCTTTGTTTGCAAGTTCGCGGCACTTTTCTGCTATCCTTGGCGCGCATTTTGAATTTGAGGCACTGACAATCATGGCGCTCTGGCAAAAGATTTATTACAAGCTATTGAATTTGCCGCTTTCTGCCTGGGTAAAAACCCAATGCATTCCCTCTGAACCGGTCGAACAGCTTAATCTGTCACTCGCACGGCCCATCGTGTATGTGTTGCCGTTTCGGTCTCATTCGGATTTATTAACCTTACGGCGTACCTGTCTGCGTCAAGGGCTTCCCGATCCGTTAACGCCCTTGACCATTGGCGATGTCACCTTGCCGCGCTACGTGTTTATTAGTCACGGACGCAAGGTGTTTTCCGGTGATGACGATCTGCCTGCGCGCTCGCTCGCGCATTTTAAAGACTTACTCCACTTACACCGGCAAGACAGCGAGTTAGATATTCAACTTGTGCCTGCCTCGGTGCTTTGGCAGCGCGATCCGGGCAATGAGACCCAGCGCCACCAAGCCATTCTGCGCGCGATGAATGGCCCCGAGAAGCTGTGGACCATTCTTACCCGTGGCCGTGATGGCATGGTGCGACTTAGCCAAGCGGTGTCGCTGCGCTACATGGCCGACAAGCACGGCACCGACCAAGCCATCGCCCATAAATTGGCGCGGGTGGCGATGATCCACTTCTCGCGGCAAAAACTCGCGGCTTCAGGCCCTCGTTTGCCTAATCGCGCTCTGCTATTCAAACGCCTGCTGGCATCAAAGGCCATCGACAAAGTCGTCCACGACGAAGCGCAAAGCCGTGATGTATCGGTTGAAAAAGTTCGTAAAGAAGCGGTCGATATGATGGAAGAGATCGCCGCTAACTTTTCCTATCGCTTGATCCGTTACAGTGACCGCATTCTTACCTGGCTTTGGAACAAGCTCTATCAAGGCATCAACGTCAATAATGCCGAACGAGTACGTCAGTTAGCACAAGACGGTCATGAAATCGTTTATGTGCCCTGCCACCGCTCACACATGGACTACTTATTGCTGTCGTATGTGCTGTACAAAGAAGGGTTGGTGCCACCGCATATTGCCGCTGGCGTGAATCTCAACTTCTTCCCCGCTGGGCCGCTTTTCCGTCGTGGTGGTGCCTTCTTTATTCGCCGCAGCTTTAAGGGCAACCGCCTGTATTCCACCGTTTTCCGCGAGTACTTGGCCGAGTTATTTGCCCGAGGTTACTCGGTCGAGTACTTTGCCGAAGGTGGCCGCTCTCGCACAGGCCGCTTACTGCCAGCAAAAACAGGCATGCTCGCCATGACCTTGCAAGCCATGCTGCGCGGTCAACAACGTCCCATTACCTTGGTGCCTGTTTATATCGGCTACGAGCACGTCATGGAGGTCAACACCTACGCCAAAGAGCTCCAAGGTCAACGCAAAGAGAAAGAAAGCTTTGGCCAGGTGCTTGGTATTGTGCGCAAACTGCGTAATTATGGCCTCGGTTACGTTAACTTTGGCGAGCCCATTGCCCTCAATCAGCACCTTAATGAACAAGTCCCTGATTGGCACGACTACGTCAATCCCATCGAGCCACAAAAGCCGGCGTGGATGAACCCAGTCGTCAGCGATTTGGCCACCAAGGTGATGACCCACATTAACGATGCGGCGGCCACGAATGCCCTCAACTTATGTGCCACTGCATTGCTCGCCTCGCGCCAGCGCGCCTTAAGCCGTGAAGCACTGGAAACACAACTGGGTGTGTATAAGGCTTTGTTAACGCAAGCGCCTTACTCGCCAAGCAGCAGCGTGCCTCAAGCATCACCGGCGGATTTGGTCGATCACGCGTTATCACTCAACAAATTGGTGGTCGAAAAAGACACCATGGGCGAGGTGATTTCCTTAGATCGCCAACAAGCGATCCTAATGACCTACTATCGCAACAATGTGATTCATCTCGTGGCGCTGCCGTCTCTGATCGCGCAAATATTGGTGACCCACAAATCGATTAGTCAATCGGGCTTGCGCGCCTGCGTACAGCAGCTGTATCCCTTGCTCAAAGCAGAACTTTTTATGAGCTTTGATAACGCGGGACTCGAAAGCTATTTCGATGCCTTGCTACATGCGATGCACGAGCAGTCGCTGCTGTGTTGTGACGATGGCAAAGTGACCATGAATAATGCCAAGCTCGGTGAGCTGCAATTACTTGGCCGTACCATTGCCGAAACGCTGCAGCGCTACGCGATTACGCTCACCTTATTCAGCCACCAGCCGCACATTGATAAGCGCGATTTGGAAAAACACAGCCAAATGCTGGCACAGCGTCTGAGCCGCTTACACGGTATTAATGCACCTGAGTTTTTTGACAAAGGCGTATTTAGCACCTTCGTCGATACGCTCCGTGAGCAAGGCTATTTGGATGATGATGCCAAAGCCAATGCCGAGCGTATCGCCGCACTCAACGATCTGGTGTGTGGGTTAATTTCACCGGAAGTGCAATTGACCATTCAAGCGGTGCTTAATCAGCCACTAGGTACGCACAAGACGGACAAAAGCTAAGCGAAACCGTCCGTTCACCAATCAGCCCAGATCAAAAAAGGCGCTTTATCAAGAAGCGCCTTTCTTATCTTTCTCTTCAAACTGGGCTAACCGTACACACCCAGCAATACACCAATAAAAATCACTAAGCCGACATAGTTATTGTTCAAAAAGGCTTTAAAGCACGCCATTCGCTCGCGCTCTCTGGCAAGGTATTGCTGATAAACAAACAAGGCAAAAGCGGCCAATAAGCTCCACTGATAGGCTGGCGACAGCGCTAACCACTGCCCAGCGAGCATCAGCAGCCCCAAGGTGAATAATTGCAAGCCACCCACTGCCGCTTTGTCCCAGCGGCCAAATAAAATGGCGGTCGATTTGATGCCAATTTTAACGTCATCGTCTCTGTCGACCATGGCATACAAGGTGTCGTAAGCGATGGTCCAACAAATGTTAGCCAGAAACAACAGCCAAACTACGGGGGGCAGCGCATTTTGCGCCGCCGCAAACGCCATGGGGATCGCCCAACTAAACGCCAGCCCTAACACTAACTGGGGCAGATGGGTGTAGCGCTTCATAAAAGGGTAAATAAACGCCAGCGCAACGCCGACAAAAGAGAGTTGAATGGTCAAACGGTTTTGGGTGAGCACCAACAAAAAAGCGCCCAATACCAACGCAATAAAAAAGCCAATGGCCTCTTTTTCGTTGATCCGTCCGGCCGGTAACGGCCTGTCTTTAGTACGCTTAACATGGCCATCGACGTGGCGATCTGCATAGTCATTAATCACGCAACCTGCCGCACGCATCATATACACACCGAGCACAAAGACCGCTAAAGTTGAGAGTGGCGGTAGACCCTCCGCCGCTAAAAACAAAGCCCATAGAGTGGGCCATAACAGCAGTAAGGTGCCAATAGGTCGGTCTAAACGTGCTAACTGTCCAAAGGCCGCCAGTTTTGCGCTCATGCCGGGATCTCCTTTCCATACACAGGTGAGTCTGGCAAAAACAGCTCCGCCACTAACATTGGCCGATTGTGAAGCCAAAGGCGAGAGCGACGCGCATGTAACTGATGCGATAGACACGCCACATTGGCGGTTTCAATCGCATCGCGGCGAGAGGCGCGCTGTTTAAATACATGTTGACCCAATGGCTCGGTGCCCAACGCGTGCAAGTGTCCTCCTTGCCCTTCTAAGGTGGAAGCGGGCATCAGGGTGCGCGCGCACAGCCAAGGACGCCCATCCCCTTTTAATACCACTTCGCGCACCACACAAGCCTCTTGGCCAATCAGCGCGATTTCGCCGTCGGTCAGTTTATCTGGGGTTAATTGATAAACAGCAATCACATCCACATCAAAATCATGACAGTGGCGCTTTAGCCTCGCTGTCATCGAGTGCGATTCGAGTAACCAACTGCCCTCTGCGGTGCGCTTTAGCGCCGCAATATCTGGTCGCTCCCAGCGTGCCATTTGCAGCGCTTCTAAATAGGTATGATTTAATTCCGACATTGTTTCCTGTGCCACATCGCGCAAAATTCGCCTGTCCTTACCGCTAAGGGGTGGACAATGTTGCTATACTCGGCTGGTAATTGTATCAGGCTGGCTGCGTTTGGAGAATGCGCTCGGCCTACCCTTATCACACCATGAACGGAATAACTGGGTCACTATGAGTAAAAAGCAACCCCTATTAATGGTCGTACTGAGCGTGTTGTTCTGGCTTAGTGCCGCCGTCCATGCACAAGAAGAGGGTGAGCGTAACCCTAAATACAGTTACTTTTCTTTGGAGCCTGAGATCACCACCAACTATGTGACCGAAGGTCGCCGGCTAGGCTTTATCAAGATAAAAGTGGAGTTGATGGTCGATAACCCCAAACTCGTCAGTGAGCTTGAGTATCACTCTCCCCTTATCCGCGATGTGATTATTGAAACCTTGAACCAGCAAACCGCTACCCAGATAAAATCTTTGTCTGGCCGGGAAACGATTAGAAAAAAGTGTTTAGAGAAGGTCAACGAGCTCCTACTCGCCGAAACCAATCGCCGTATGCTCACCGACCTATTATTCACTAAATACTTATACCAATGATGACTCGGCGGTGACGTCAGCGACCCATCCAGGGTGGCTGATCACCTCAAGATGGCTCCCCTGCGCGCTTAGCATGTCGCGGATCTGTGCCGGTGGCGTCGCGTCAGTAAAGACCATATCGAGCTGGGTGATATTCCCCAGATTCACCATGGCATTACGGCCGAATTTGGTATGGTCTGCCGCTAACATCACACAACGACTATTATCAAGAATGGCTTTTTTGACCCGCACTTCATGGTAGTCAAAGTCGAGCAGTGAGCCATCATCGTCAATACCACTGATACCAAGAATGCCAAAGTCGAGCCGAAACTGAGAGACAAAGTCGAGTGTGGCTTCACCCACAATCCCGCCATCACGGTTACGTACTTCGCCGCCCGCAATAATCACCGTAAAATCCTGCTTTGGCATCAGGATCGCGGCGGCATTCAAGTTGTTGGTCACTACCCGTAAGTTTTGGTGATCTAACAACGCCCGTGCCACGGCTTCAGGTGTGGTGCCAATATCGATAAACAAGGTGGCACCATCGGGAATGTGTTGAACAAGCGCTTGGGCGATGGTGTCTTTTTCGTGCTGCTGAAGCACTTTACGGGTGGCATACGCGGTATTTTCAGAGCTGGACGGCACCGTTGCGCCCCCATGATGGCGACGAATATGGTTCTCTGCCGCCAATTCATTAAGATCGCGTCGAATGGTTTGCGGGCTGACATTGAAGCGCTCAACCAAGTCTTCCGTGCTCACGTATCCTTGTGACTTAACCAGATCAATGATTTGCTGATGACGTTTGTTTTGCTTCACTGCTTCTCCCCTTACAAAAAAGCCCCCGCGAACACGAGGGCTTCCTAGTTTACGCCTAGCCACTAGGCGATGCCAAGACAGATCATTTAGGCAGCGTGCACAGCTGTGTCACGGCGCACACGATGCTCACCAACCCAGGCTAAGCACAAGAAGAAGATGGCCAACCCACACCCGCCGGTGAGCAGCATAAAGCCACCGTCCCAGCCAAAGTGGTCCACGGTATAGCCAAGCGCGATATTCGCGACAACCGCGCCACCCAGATAGCCGAATAAACCGGTCAGGCCGGCCGCAGTGCCCGCCGCTTTTTTCGGTGCCAACTCCAAGGCATACAGACCAATCAGCATCACCGGCCCGTAAATCAAGAAACCAATCGCCACCAGTGCGACCATGTCGATGCCCGGATTGCCAGCTGGGTTAAACCAGTATACCAACACTGCCACGGTCACCAGCACCATAAACAACACACCGGCTGGCGCCCGTGCCCCTTTGAAGAATTTATCAGACATCCAGCCACATAATAAGGTGCCTGGGATCCCCGCCCATTCATAGAGGAAGTAGGCCCATGAGGATTTATCCACGGTAAAGCCTTTGGCTTCATCAAGATAAACCGGTGCCCAATCGAGCACGCCATAACGAATCAAATAGACAAAGGCGTTAGCAATCGCGATGTACCATAGCAGACGGTTCTTCATCACGTAGGTGACGAAAATGTCTTTGGCGGTCATCTCTTTCTCGAACGCGTCCTCGTCATAGTTTTCTGGGTAATCGTCTTTATACTCCTCAATCGGTGGCAAGCCACACGATTGTGGGGTGTCACGTAGGGTTAACCAGATAAACACAGCGACCAATGCGGCAAAAAATGCGGGCACATAAAAAGACGCACGCCAGTCATCATTAAACAGCCACAAGCCGAGCAAGAATAGCGGCCCAATCAAGCCACCCCCGACGTTATGCGCCACATTCCAAACCGACACCAGCTCACCACGCTCTTTCCGTGACCACCAGTGCACCATGGTGCGCCCACAGGCAGGCCAGCCCATGCCTTGTACCCAGCCATTAATAAACAGCAGGATAAACATGATGGTAATGCTGCTGGTTGTCCAAGGAAGGAAACCAAAACTGAACATCACCAACGATGACATTAACAGCCCAGCACTGAGGAAATAACGTGGGTTTGAGCGGTCAGAGACACTGCCCATTAAGAATTTTGATAAGCCGTAAGCGATGGACACAGCAGCGAGCGCCACCCCCAAATCACCACGACTAAAGCCATACTCATCAATCAAATACGGCATGGCCAAGCTAAAGTTTTTACGCACGAGATAATAACCGGCGTAGCCGATAAAAATCCCAATAAACAATTGCCAACGCAGTCGAGTGTAGGTGTCACCGATCTGCGCTTGGGGCAATCTTTGCCGGTGAGCAGCCGGACGGAAGATTCCAAACATGAGAGGGTCCTCAGTAAGATGTACGCGATGGATTTATAAAAGGATAAAAATCAAAGAAGTGAGCAATAAATTTTCGTATTCGCTCAACGGGTAGAATAATTACTTAAATTGAAAACAAAAACCGTGAAAGCGAACATAAAAACATAGATCTGACGCAATAAAATTGCGCTTACGAACAAAAAAAGAGCAGATACCTGCTCTTTTTTCTATCAACGGCGGATAAACCCACCACGTGTAGACCCCTTTCAGCCCGTTGAATGGCGTTTTGCATCCCAAAGCGCCAGCAAACAGCCGATGATCAAACCAAATAAATGCGCCATATTGGCAATGTTCATGCCCATAGGCTGGAAAAAGCCAATCACCAGCCATGCCAGCATAAAGACAACATACGGCTTTTCTACCGTGAGACCACGCGATGGCGCCAGCCAAGTCATCCACCATAAATAGCCTAACAGCGCGTAAACCACGCCCGAGAGACCACCAAAGTAAGGCCCTTCCAACCAATACTGGCCGAGTCCCGAGAAAAGCGCGGCGAATAAAAAGATTTGAACCAGCTTACTGCTGCTGCCGAGGCGCTCGATGCGACCACCAAGCACCCACCACCAGAGTAAGTTGAAAATAATATGCAACGCGGAAAAATGCAGCAGTGCATGGCTGAATAGACGCCACAGCTGCCAGCGCTGTTCACTGTCTGCCGGAAACAGCAAGCTGCGCACCACGACCTCAAACCCACCGAGCGTCATAAGTGCAAACAACACCACGCTGGCACTCATAACCACTAGAGTGACCGGGCCAGATTTATCTTTAACGGTTTGCCACAATCCGGCTGACGGATAGTGAAAACGGGCATGACGGGTTTCGGCGACTTGCCAAGATGCCGCTTGATAACGACTGTGCATGGGATCAGCGATAAATCGTTCCAGCTCGCTATCCACCCACGCCTTATCATTATCGTTGACTAACCAAATCGCCACTTGTGCGTCTGGCTCGGGGGCAAGCTCAAGACTGACCCGATGCGCCGCCGCATAATCGACAAACGCCTGTGCCAAGCGTGCATTTGGCAGTACCGCGAGTTTTTGCATGACGTGTCCTATTGATGATCACTATTTAAGATCGATACCCGACGCGGTCGGCAGCGCTTGGCGCTGCCAAGCCTCAAAGCCACCATCGACACTGTATACCGCATCAAAGCCTTGATTGATCAAATACTGTGCCGCGCCTTGGCTGCTGATCCCGTGATAACACATCACCAGCACCGGCTGATCAAAGTCGACCTGATCCATAAACGAGACCAAGGTATCGTTAGTCAGGTGGTACGCATCTTGAGGGTGAGCAACCTGAAATGTTTGCGGATCGCGAATATCCACTAATACTGCATTTTGCTGATCATCACGCAGCATTTCCCACGCATCGGTCACAGAGATGTGTGCAAACTGATCCATACCTTTTACCTCTTCACTCACAAAGTTATTCCCAACTGACGTCACACGGCGATAACGTGCTCCTCACGGTGAACCTGCATTGTACCTGAGTTTGCGCGCACGCGTCTGCGTCACCAAACCAGCAACGTGCGTTTTTTGATCGACTGTGGAAAAAGGTGTGGATTGCGTTGATAAGCGATGATCCTTGATTCGGATCCACTAGATGTAGTAAGGATCCAGGATAAGCTGTGAATAACTTTTTAATATCACGGTTTTCATCCATTCGATAGGCATAAAAAAACCGGCCTAGTGGCCGGTTCATCTTCGATTGACTGCGCGCTTACAGCGCATCACCCATTGCTTGCTTCAGTTTTTTCATCGCGTTCTTCTCAAGTTGACGAATACGCTCCGCCGACACTTGATAATGATCCGCGAGATCTTGCAATGTGGCCTTATCATCGTCTAACCAACGCGAGCGAACAATATGTTGGCTGCGCTCGTCCAGTGCCGAGAGGGCGCTGGCCAAGCGGCGATTGGCGTGCGATTCCCAGTTCTCCGCCTCTAGCGACGCGGCAATATCGGAGGTTTTGTCCTCCAGATAATAGACAGGGGCCATTGGACCGTTTTCGCGCTCATCGTCGGCATTCGCCGGCGCTTCAAAGGTCGCATCTTGTGCGGCCAACCGCGCTTCCATTTCGCGCACCTCAGACGCTTCCACGCCGAGTTGCTCTGCGACCATATTCACTTCGTCGTTATTAAACCAACCCAAGCGCTTTTTGTTTTTACGCAAGTTAAAGAAAAGCTTACGCTGCGCTTTGGTGGTTGCCACTTTAACGATACGCCAGTTACGCAATACGTACTCGTGAATTTCAGCTTTGATCCAATGGACAGCAAAGGACACGAGGCGCACGCCAACCTCTGGGTTGAAACGCTTCACCGCCTTCATCAAGCCAATGTTGCCTTCTTGTACCAAGTCTGCCATCGGGAGACCGTATCCGGTGTATCCACGGGCGATATGAACAACAAAACGCAAGTGAGATAAGATCAGCGACTTCGCCGCCTCCAGATCACCATGATAATGGAGACGCTCGGCCAGCGAATGCTCCTCTTCAGCGCTGAGCATAGGGTGGCTGTTTACCGCTTGCAGATAACCGTCGATGTTATCTTGAACAATCGGTGCCAATGCGTTCATCTCTTTTGTCATTCAAACCTCGTTTCCGAATCGTCGAAGACCGAATTGCTGATTAAGCATGCAAAAATATACCCAAGCAGGGGCAAACTGCAAGCCTTTATCTGTGTGTTGTGGGTCTATGACCATATTCACCCTACACAGGTTCAATTTCTTTTAAATGTCGGCGCGTCGCCAGCAGCGCCGCCAACACCCCAAGTAAGATGGAGCCCATTAACAATAGCAAAGATTCATCCCAATTGAGTCCGCTAAGGGTAAAGGGACTGTCATAAAGCTGTGCAAATTGCCGCACCGCCCCATCCATTAACCAGGTGTTTAAGCCGGTGAGTAACCACGCGACGATCGCCGCCAGTCCGCCCAACCATGCGCCCATATAAAGATAAGGCCGTAAGATAAAACGATCGGTCGCTCCGACCATTTTCATCACTTGGATCCGTGCACGATGATGGAGTACCTGCAACCGCAAGGTATTCCCCACGAGTAGCACGACAGCTGCCAACATCAACCCAGAAAAAAGCCAGGCAAGCGTAATGGCCAGCGTTTTAATCGCGTCCAACCGTGCTAGCCAATCAGTATCTAACCGCACTTCGTCGACTTCAGCCAGTGCCGAAAGCTTGTCGGACAAGGCTTCAACACGGGCGGTCAAAGAGATGGCGTCTTCTCCATCTGCGCGGGTCACGTCAGGCACCACCACCAACACAGCAGGCAAAGGATTATTATCTAACAAGCTCACCGCTTGATTAAAGCCTCGCTGCTGTTTGAGCGACGCCATCCCTTGGTCGGGCGAGATGTACTCAATGCTATCAATCGCGGGCCAACCCCCCAGCTGCTTCGCCAGTGCTTCACCTTGCTGCGACGATTGCTCGGGGGTTAAAAACACATTGAGCTCAGCAGGGCTATGCCACTGCGCGCTCACTGCCACCACATTCTTGGCCAATAAGTAGAAGGTCGCGGGTAAGGAAAGTGCAACCGCTAACACCATCAAGGTGAGTAGATTCCCCATCGGGCGTTGAAACAGATCCCGCCAGGCCGTCGAGGCATGACGCTTTTGCGTCTGCATAAAAGATTCAGCCATGACTGACCTCCGCCAAACTGCCTTGCTGAAGGTCAAAGCGCCTAAGATGACGATATTGCTCCAGCAAGCTAGTGTCATGGGTTGCCATGAGAATGGTCACGCCTACTTGGTTGAACAGGCGAAAAAGCTCCATGATTTGCGCTGATAACGCGGCATCGAGATTCCCCGTTGGCTCGTCCGCCAACAGGACTTGCGGGCGATTGACCACCGCCCGGGCAATCCCAACGCGCTGCTGTTCGCCCCCTGATAGCTGAATCGGGAAACAACGCGCTTTATCCAACAGCCCCACTTTATCCAACGCCGCTGACACACGTTTTTTGATTTCACCTTCTGGCTGCTGCTCAATACGCAACGGCAACGCCACATTCTCGTAGACAGTCGCGTCCATCAGCAGGTTATGATCCTGAAAAATGATCCCTAAATGGCGACGCAAAAAGGGGATATCTTGGCGCGGAATGCGGGAAATATCATGGCCATTGAAGTAAATCTGCCCATCGCTGGGGCGTTCAATGGCGCAGATCAGTTTCAGCAGCGTGCTCTTTCCGGCACCAGAATGGCCGGTTAACAGCGCCATATCCCCTTTGGGAAGCTCAAAGCTGACTTTTTGCAGCGCCTGACGACCGCCCCGATAGGCTTTACTTACCTGCTGAAACTGAATCACGGTTATTCCTCCCGGCTAAAGAGCGCCTCGATAAAGTCGTTGGCGTTAAAGGTGCGTAAATCTTCAATGCCTTCACCGACACCAATATAGCGAATCGGAATATTAAATTGTTCTGCCACGGCAAAAATCACTCCGCCTTTGGCAGTACCGTCTAATTTTGTCAGCGTAATACCCGTTATCGGTGCAATCTCATTAAACAACTTGGCTTGGCTGATGGCGTTTTGCCCGGTGCCAGCATCCAGTGTCAGCATCACCTCGTGTGGGGCCCCCACATCCAGCTTTTGCATCACACGCACAATCTTACGCAGCTCTTCCATCAAATTGGCTTTGTTCTGCAAGCGCCCTGCCGTATCCGCAATCACCACATCGACGTTGCGCGCTTTGGCCGCTTCAATCGCGTCATACAGCACAGAGGCACTGTCGGCGCCCGTGTGTTGCGCGACCACAGGCACCTGGTTGCGCTCACCCCAGGCTTGCAGCTGTTCCACCGCCGCCGCACGGAAGGTGTCACCGGCAGCCAGCATCACCGACTTGCCTTGGTCTTGGAATTGGCGCGCCAATTTACCAATGGTGGTGGTTTTCCCCACGCCATTGACCCCGACCATTAAGATCACATACGGCTTTTGATCGGTCAGCACCAGCGGTTGCTCGACCTTTTCCAGCATGTTCGCCATTTCTTGTTTGAGGATGCCATATAAGGCTTCGCCATCTTTTAAATCGCGGCGACTGGCTTTATCGGTCAGGTTATCGATGATTTTGGTGGTCGCTTCCATCCCCACATCAGAGATAAGCAGCTGCTCTTCGAGCTCCTCAAACAAGTCATCATCGATTTTCTTACCGCTAAACAGGCCAAAAAACCCAGACCCTAAGTTGGTTTTGGTTTTTTGTAAGCCACGTTTTAAGCGGGTAAAGAAGCCTTCGCGTTGCGGTTTTTCACGCTCGCGAACCGCAGCTGGCTCTGGCTCTGGCTC